>WRKS01000087.1 GCA_009778015.1 Candidatus Saccharimonadota bacterium | reverse complement strand
TATGCGCATATCGCGGCCGGGGCCAAGCGGGTGGTGATTTCGGCGCCAGCTAAATCCACTCCCGAAGGTGAGGGGGCTAAAACGATTGTGCTGGGTGTTAACGACGACGCGATTACGGCGGAGGATAAGATTTTTTCTAACGCGTCATGCACGACCAACTGCATCGCGCCGGTGATGAAGGTGCTGGAGGATGAGTTTGGCGTAGAGAAGGCGATGATGACGACGATTCATAGTTATACGGCAAGTCAACGTTTGCAAGACGCGCCGGCGAAGGATTTGCGTGAGGCGCGGGCGGCGGCAGAGAATATCGTGCCAACCACAACCGGTGCCAGTATCGCAACGGCATTGGTAGTGCCGGCGATTAAGGGCAAGTTTGCTGGGCTTAGCATTCGTGTCCCGACGCCGGTGGTCAGTTTAGCCGATTTTGCGGTGCTGCTGAAAAAGGACACGACAGCGGAAGAGATCAACGCGGCGCTAAAAAGAGCCGAAAAAGGCGAGATGAAGGGGATTTTGGCGACCACGGAAGAGGAGTTGGTCTCTAGCGACTTTAAAGGCTCGGATTACTCCTGTATTGTGGACCTAAAACTAACCGACGTGGTGGGTGGCAATTTGGTCAAAGTGGTAACTTGGTATGACAACGAATGGGGCTACTCGCAGCGGCTGGCTGAGATAACCGAGAAAGTGGGTAGTATACGATGATTTTTGTCGCGGCGGATCATAACGGGTTTAGGTTGCGTGAGAAGGTGCTATTGTATTTGCTGCGGCGTGGCGAAGAGGTTTACGACCTCGGCGCGCACGAATTGGACCCGAACGACGATTTTAATGTTTACGCGGTAGGGGTGGTAAAAGAAGTCAAGAGTCACAAAAACGCGGTTGGCATTTTGATGTGCGGCGGCGGCCAGGGCATGTGTATGACGGCAAACCGTTTTAGCGGTATCCGTGCGGCGCTAGTTTGGGACTCGGAAGAGGCGGAAATTACCAGAAACGACAACGACGCGAACATTATTTGCCTGCCAGCGCGAGTCCTAGAGGATAACGACGCGGAGTGGAAGACGATTATAGATAAGTTTTTGGACACGCCGTTTGCAAAGGCGGCGCGTTATGTTAGGCGCAACAACGCTTTGGATAGAATCGGGGAGGGCAGAGTTAAAAAATGAGTGTAATTGTACCGACAATTTTGGCTCGTTCGGTCTCCGAACTAGAGGAGGTGGCGAAGCAGATTGCGCCGTTTGCCGACCGGGTGCAGATTGACATAACGGACGGCGAGTTTGCGCCGGCGACGATTAGCTTGGACGACATTACCACTGTGCCGCAAAACTGGTTGGTGGACTTTCATATGATGGTCAACCGGCCGAGCGATTATGTGGACAAGCTGATCGCACTGAAGCCGAACTTGGTGATTTTTCACGCCGAGGCGGCGGAGAACCTGTTGCCAACGCTAGAAGCGCTGAAAAAGGCCAATGTTAGCTCGGGGGTGGCGTTGTTGCCGCAGAGCTTCCCAAATGATTTCGCGAGCTATTTGTCGGCGGCGGATAGCGCGCTGATTTTTGCCGGGGCTTTGGGCGAGAACGGCGGGGTTGCTAACTTGTTGCAAGCCGAAAAGGTGCAGCTAATCAAAGCAATAAAACCGAGCCTAGAAATCGGCTGGGACGGCGGCGCTAACCTGAAGAATGTCTTTATGCTGACCCGCGCCGGGGTGGACGTGATAAATGTTGGCGAGGCGTTGCGCAAGGCTGAGGATATGAGCGGCGTGTATGAGGCGCTGAAAACCGAGGCGAACCGCGAGGGGGCGATATAGAATGAAAATCGTCTGCTTGGGTGCGGCAATGCAGGATATTTTTCTACCCAATGTAGGCGGCAAGGCGGCGGGCGATTTTTTGGCACTGCCAGTTAAGGTTGGATCCAAGATTGACATAGAGGAAGCGATTATGACAGTGGGCGGCGGCGCGACTAATGCGGCGGCAACCTTTGCCAAGTGTGGTTACGATACAATTTATTGGGGTGTGGTGGGGCTGGATGCCGGGTCCGAGTTTGTGGGCGAGACGCTAATAAGAGAGAATGTGGATATCGCCTATATGGATTACAACGAAAAGCTGCCAACCGGGCTGTCGGTTATTTTTTTGGACAAAAAAGGCGAACGGACGATTCTGTCGGCACGCGGCGCGGGGCTGAAGTTTGATAGCTTGGACACTAAAATGCTAGCAGAAGAAAAACCGGACTGGCTATATATGGCGGGGCTGGGCGGCAATTTCAAGAAGATTCGCGAGATTGTGGCGGCTTGCCAAAAGCAGAAAATCAAGATTTTTTGGAACCCGAGCGGGGCGGAGCTGGCCAAGGCGGCCGAGCTGAAGGCGTTGTTGCCGCAGATCTCGGTGTTTATGGTTAACCGCGAGGAGGCGGAGCGAGTGTGGGGCGAGCGGGACTATCTAAAGATATTCAAGGCGGCCGCGGCGCCTACGATTTTGATTATCACAGACGGCTCTAACGGTTCGGCGGCTAGGCAGTTTTTGGATGACGGCGGCCAGCAATTTGTGCGGGCGCATAT
>WRKS01000086.1 GCA_009778015.1 Candidatus Saccharimonadota bacterium | reverse complement strand
GCTTGCGGAGAGGGCTTCTAAGGCGCTTGAAGACGGCGAGATAGGATTTTATCCGGCCGGGAAGCGTGACGAGCTCCTAGCCTATTACAATGAGCTTAGGGACTGGAATATTAGCCGGCAGATTCCGTGGGGGATCCCGATTCCGGCGTTTCAGAATGTGGAGGACGAGAACGATTGGATTTTTGATACGCGCGTAACCGAAGAATTTATAGAGGTGGATGGCAAAACTTATAAGCGAGATGAGGATACTTTTGACACTTGGTTCTCGTCGGGGCAGTGGCCGTTTATCATGACTGATTATGCCACATATGGCATAAATAAGGATAAGCGCGAGTCGGGGTTGCAAAAGTATTATCCGAACAGTGTGATGGAATGCGGCACCGATTTACTGCGGCCATGGGTCGCCAAGATGATTATGTTTGGCTTATATGCGACCAAAAAGATTCCGTTTGAGGAAGTCTATTTTCATGGGATGGTGCAGGACGAGCATGGCAAAAAAATGAGTAAGTCTAAGGGGAATGTGATTTCGCCGCGCGATGTGATTGCGGAATATGGGGCGGATGCCTTTAGGATTGGGATGATATCAAACCGCTCGGCGGGGCAGGCGCAGGCGTTCTCGCGCGGGAGCGTGGTCGCCGGACGCAACCTCTGTAATAAGCTGTGGAATATGGCGCGCTTTGTGCAAGAGAAGGTGGGCGAGGATTACGGTGAGCAATGGACCGGCGAGGATTCGGGCGACGGCAAAAACGACGGCGACCGGAGGGGCGAGCACGAGGAGACACCGGTGGGCGAGCTAGAGCTACGGAACCCGGCCGCGCACTGGGTGGTGGGCTCGCTAAATGATGCCCGTGAGGAGTTGGCGCGATTGTTGAGGGATTACCGATTTGCCGAAGCGGTGGAGTTGGTCTATGCGACGATTTGGAACGAGGTGGCTGACTGGTTTATTGAGTCTGAGAAGGTGGCGATTAATCCGCCGGTGTTGGCCTATGTGCTAGAGACTTGCTTGAAGTTGGCGCATCCGTTTGCGCCGTTTGTGACAGAAACGATCTGGCAATCGTTGTCTTGGACTGATGACCTGTTGGCGGATGAGAAATGGGGCGATTATGCTATATGTGATATAAAACAGAGGGAGAAGTTCGGTCAGATTATTAAATTAGTGGAAGAAATCCGTTTTGTGGAGGCGAATATACCGGAGTACAAGCAGAAGGACCGGCTAATTTACGGTGATGACGCGCTGATTCGGGAAAACGCTGATTTGATACGAGGGCTGGCAAAACTGGAAGAGGTGCGAGAGCTCACAGACAAGGAGCAGGAAAAGTTGGCCGAGGGCGAGAGTGTCGGGCTAAGGCTGGCGAACTCCGGTCGGGTGGCGTGGCTAGATATAGATGAAAAGACGATTGAGCGCTACGGGGTCAACCTGCGGAAGCGAGTAGAGGAGACTAGGGGCGAGATTGCGCAACTAGAGGCGCGGCTAGAAAACAAAACCTACGTAGAGAAGGCGCCGGCTGAATTGGTGGAGGAAAGCCGGGCGCAGTTGGCGTTGAAGCGCGAGGTCTTGGATAGGTTGCTGCGCGAGATTGGTGAATAAGAGGTAGGCGGAGGAGTTAGAAGTTGAATTTGGATTTTTCTAGGCGCTCAACGCGTTTGGCGATTGGCGGGTGAGTAGAGAAGAGGGTTTTGATGCCGCCGTCGCTGATATACATGGCCTGGAGCGCGGCGTCGTGCTTGACTTTGCTCTTGGGGCCGGAACCAAGTTTTTTGAGGGCGGAGATCATGGCGTCGGGGTTACGAGTGATGAGAGCGGCGGTGGTGTCGGCGAGATATTCGCGCTGGCGTGAGACGGCCATCTGGACAATAGCGGCGATAATTGGCGCAAGGATTGAGGCGACAATGAGGGCGATGGCACCGACGGCGCCGTTTTTGTTATTGCGGCCGCCAGCCAAAAAGCCGATGCGCCAACCGATGTTGGCGAGCAAGCTAATGGCGGAAACTAGACCAAAGACTAGGGTGGCAAGGCGGATGTCGTAGTTTTTGACGTGGCCGATTTCGTGCGCCATGACAGCTTGGACCTCGCGGTCGTCCATGAGGTCAAGTAGGCCGGTGGTCGCGGCGACAATGGCGTGCTTGGGGTCGCGGCCGGCGGCAAAGGCGTTGGGGTTGGGGTCTTGCATGATATAGACTTTGGGCATCGGCATACCCTCTTGGATAGAGAGGTTTTCTACGATGTTATAGAGGCGAGGGTTGTCCTTTTTTTGGATTTCTTTGGCGCCGGACATGGCGACGGCGATTTTGCCACTCATAAAGTATTGAAAGGCGGTGTAGACGAGGGTGAGGGTGGCGACCCAGATGAAGATCCAGGAGTCGTCATAGAGGTAGGCGAAGGCGGCGCCGATTGCGGCGATAAAGAGGATGAAGACGAACATGAGCAGCCAGGTCTTGCGTTTGTTGCGGGCGATGTCTTTATACATAAGCCACACCGACTTTCGCAAGGCCACTCCAGTCAGCACGAAGTCGGCTTAGCCCGTCGTTACGGGTGACAGCCGCCTCGCTCGGACGTCTCGCCTGCGGCTCGCGGCTACAGCAGTAGGCGCCCGTAGGCTGCGAGAGGCTTCGTGGGGCGGGCCTTGCGAAAGGTGCCTCCCTATATCTAGAATTTGACCTCTGG
>WRKS01000085.1 GCA_009778015.1 Candidatus Saccharimonadota bacterium | reverse complement strand
TGCCTTTAATCGGCTCATGGATATTCAGCATAACCTGATTCGCCGCCGCCAACTCCACCGTCCGCTGGTAGTGTCGCACACCAACTTGCGAATGGTGAAACTCCAAGTGGTTAATCCTAGACCCGACATAACCGGTCTTTAGATAATGCACCTTCTTCGCCCGCAAAAAGGCATAGGCGTCATCCAATTGCCGTTCGTAGTTCGCCACATCCGCCGAGGTCTCGTGGTGCAACATCAGCTTGACGTTTTTTTGCCGCGCATACTCCAAGCACGCGTCTAGGTCAAACCCGGCCACCGGCTCGGTAAAATTAAATCGCTCGCCGTGGTTCATCCAGTCGCCTTCCCAACCCGTGTTCCAGCCCTCCACCAAGAGCACCGGAATGCCATAGGTCGCGCAAGCGTCAATATGCTCACGCACTCGCGCCGTGGTTATACCTTGCCGCTCGCCCGGATGCCAAGTTAGCTCGCCCAAGTGGAGCGCCCACCAAATACCCATAAACTTACCCGGCTGAACCCAAGTAGTATCCGGCAATTTGCACGGCTCGTTCAAGTTTAACATCATTCGGTTGGCCATCAAATCGGTCGGCGCCTGTCCAATCTCAATCATCCGCCAAGGCGTCTGCGCTGGTAAAACCAAAGCCACCCTTGTCCCGTTGGAAAGTGGTGTCAAGTCCGAAACCAATTTGCCGTCTTGCGGCCGCAGCGTCATCGCGCCATAATCATATAATGCCGCCTCATGCACCGACGCATAACAACCCAGCGGCAGCCGCATGGTCAGCGGCGTATGTACCGGCACCTCTAAATCACTTATGTTGCTTTTTGTATAACTATACTCATAACGGTCTGGCTGATAAGCCGGAATCCACCAGGCGCGCGAGTTCCTGTCAAAGGCAAACTCGGTATATTCGTTGGTAATCTCCATCGCTTGCCAATTTGGTTGCGCCGGGAACTCATAGCGCCACGCAATACCTTCGTTAAAGGCGCGCACTCGCACCGTCCAAAGCCGCTCTGCGCCGTCGCGCTCGGCCAAATAAATCGCCACCTCGTTGTAGTTATTGGTAATGGTCTTTTCTTCGCCCCAAACTGTATCCCAGTTTTCGTTGACCGTCTTTTTAGCCACTCGCACAATCGCCAAGTTCTTGGCCAGCGGCCGATCGTTTTTTAGCTCAAAACCAATCCGGCTCGGCATTACCACCGACCGCCCGTCGCGATTTATGCGGTATTGCAAAACCCCGCCCACAACCTCAAACTCCGCGACTAGCCGCCTGTCCGGGCTAGGAACCGTCGCTCTCTGTGGGACACCTTTGCGTTGAAACAACTTCCTAAAGATGTCAAACATAAGCCTATTATATCATATATTCTATCTACAAATTGAAAAACAGGCCGGATCTACTCTAGCCTGTTTTTGTCGCGCCTACCTCGTAGTCGCCAAGAAGAATACTGCCAGCACCGTTTCGCCGGTATGAGCGCCGATAATCGGCCCGATCCGATGCAGCGAAACGCGCGCTTTGGGTTTCAGCTCTTTAATCATGTCTCTAAGAGTATTCGCCCTTTCCAATTGGCTGTTGCCGCCATACGAAAGCCAAACCTCCTCGTCGTCGCTAACCAAGGTGTCGCCAACCACCTTCGCGAACTCTTTCAAGAGCGCTTTTCCCCGCACCTTGCCGACCGATTCCAGCCGCCCCTCATAAGGCAACCGCATCACAGGCTTGATTTGCAACACACCCGCTATAATCGCCGCGATATTAGACACTCTGCCCGATTTCTTTAGCTGATCCAAGTTATCAACGCTAAACCAGTGCGCTGCCTTTTTGGATAAATCGTCAAGCGCCAACAGCGCCTCGTCCAGCGTCGCGCCGCTCCGTTGCACCGCGACCATCTTGGCCACTACCAGCCCCAGCCCCACCGCGATTGAATGCGTGTCGGGAATCTCTATCCGGCGATCCGGGTATTCTTCCTCCAGTTCTTCAAGCGCGATGTTCATGCTGGTCCAAGTTGCAGACGACATTATCGGTGTAATCCCGATATACAAGACATCCTCGCCCCGCTCCAATACTTCTTTGAACGCCTCTACGATTGCCATTGCCGGCACACCCGCTGTAGATGTTGCCCCATTCGCAGCAGCCTGCATTTCGTAAAATGCGTCCGCGTCTGGCATATAGCCCTCCGCGTTCGGGTATTCCTCACCCGCGATAGTTAGACCTATCGGCAGGCAAGTTACTCCAAGCTCCTGTAATTCAGCCGCAGTTAAGTCCGAGCTGGTGTCGGTAAAGATGTGGTATGGCTTTTGCATACATATTCCTCCTTCTTTTAAAGTTGCATCCCACAATATTGCCGCTCATATTATAACATAAGATAAGCAAAACGCCAAGCTAAACTTGCGAACACTTTTGCAATCAGTAACGACTGATGCAAAAGACTAAAGAGCTTCCCCCGCGACGGCGGGCGGAACTCTTAGTCGCGTGTGAGCAAGTTTAGCTTGGTGTTTTGCTCAGTTATCTTGGGTTAAGCTTCAGATATCGCCGAACCGCCAAATGCGCCGCCAATGCCCCAATCATCACACCAAGCAAGAGCAACCCCAGCACCATCGCCCACCAGTATTGCTCGGCCAATGCATAAGTCGGCTCCACTGTCACACCATAATTTTCCAAATAAGACCTAAGCCCCTTAAATAGCGAAAACGCCAATATCGTCGTCGCAATCGCCGCCAGTGTCCCGTAAATCATCGCCTCAATAATAAACGGCCCGCGAATAAAACTATGCGAAGCCCCCACCAACCGCATCATATAGATCTCCTCGCGGCGGTTAAAAATCGCCATCCGAATTGTGTTAAATACAATCAAAATCGCCACACCGACAAACAGCAAGCTTGCCACCAGACCA
>WRKS01000084.1 GCA_009778015.1 Candidatus Saccharimonadota bacterium | reverse complement strand
TCTAGGGGAGCAAAGCTCTCCCTCTTGCCTAAAGGCAATTCACCCCACATGCTCCCGAAAGATGTAAATGTCGGGAGCGGGAAAGTGACCGGTTTGCGCAGATTTGGCAAGCTATTGGTTATTGATTTTAGTAATGGGGAGTCGTTGGCGTTCCATCTTAGGATGACGGGACAATTAGTGTATCGTTCTAATTCGGGCGAACGATTGGCCGGCGGCCACCCGAATAAGAGTTTTATTGAGGGGTTGCCGGATAAAACGACCCGGGCGATTTTTGAGTTTGAGGATGGGACGCTCTTTTTTAATGATCAGCGTAAGTTTGGGTTTTATGAATTCTTGCCGACAAGCGAGGTAGAAAAGATGCCGTTTGTGGCCAAGCTCGGGCCGGAACCGTGGGATATCACATTTGCCAACTTCAAAAAGCGGCTAATGCGCCATAAACGAAGTAAGATTAAGGCGGTGTTGTTGGATCAAACCGTGATGGCGGGTTTGGGTAATATCTACGCCGACGAGACTTTGTATTTTGCCCATGTCCACCCGGAGCGGCTGGTAGAGAGTTTAACGGATAGCGAAATCAAGAAAATTATTAGTGGCGCTAAGCACTCTATGGAGGAATCGCTAAAATCGGGCGGCAGCAGCCTAAAGAATTATCTGAGAGTTGACGGTACCTATGGCGATTATTTGACGCTGTTTGCCAAAGTTTACGGTCGCAAGGGCGAGCCGTGCGAGTGCGGCGGAGTGGTGGAGAAGATTAAGGTCGCCGGGCGGGGGACGCATTTTTGTCCCAAGTGCCAAAAGGCGCCAAAAGCATGATTACAGTTTTAATGGGCGACGACCGAGAGCGGTTGCTGCGAGAGTTGGACACTTCGTTGGCCGCTTCGCGAACAGCGGGATATACAACTTTAGACGCCGAGAACTTGACGGCGGCAGAGGTGCTGGAGCCGCTAATGACAGTTTCGCTATTTGGCGACAGCGGCACATACCTAGTAAAAGACGCGGACAAGAACCCGGGATTTTTAATGGAGCTAGAGAAGTCGGTCGGCAAGTTAGCTAGCGGCGCTGGCGAGCATGCCAACGGGCACTCTGCGGATAACCCAGACGTTTACTTGCAGTTTGAAAAACTGGCGAAGACTACTAGGCTCTACAAGCTCTTGGCCAGAACGAAAGGCGTGCGGATTGTTGAATATAAGAAGTTTGTGGATACATCGGCCAGCTTTAACATTGTGCCAGCGGCGCTCACCGGGAATCGGCGCGAGGCCTTGGCGCTACTCAAAAAGTCGCAGCTGGCCGGGAACGAGCCGATCGCGGTTTTGGGCGCGATGAACTACAAGCTGGCGCAAGTCTTAGAGGACGCACACCGGCGCCGAGCAAAAAACTTGCCAGAGCTGCAAACGATTGGCAAAAAATTCTTAAACGCCCGAGAGGTCTTGCTCGCGGGCGTCATAGACCCATGGTTGTATCTGGCGACGCTGTTAACGGAAACGGCGGTTATTTCTTAGTAGCAGGTTTTTTGGCGGCTGGTTTCTTGGCGGCGGTTGTCTTGGCTGTGGCTGTCTTGGTTGTTGGCTTCTTGGGAGCGACTGCCTTAGCCGCAGCTTTGACCTCGGTCTTGACGGCCTTTTCTACCTTTTTCGCGGTTGCGGTCGCCTTCTTTTCTACGGTTTTAGCAGTTTTGGTAACGCCGGCGTGAGCCTTGGCCATCTTGGCGGCTAGAGCCTTGCGGCGGGCGGCGGTGTTTTTCTTCATGTAGCCCTTTTTGACAGCCTTGTCAAACTCGGATTGCACCTCGCTGAGAAGCTCGCGGGTTGGGTTCTTGACAAATTTGCGCCAGGCCGACTTAATGCCGCTTTTAATCACCGCGTTCTTTTTGCGGCGTTTGATATCTTGTCGCATTTGCTTTTTGGCTGATTTGATAATTGGCATTTTATATTCCTAATTTACTTTATAGTTAATATAGCATACTTATCTGTAAATTGCAAGGGGCTATCAGATGGATTAGCGCCGAATTAGCAATAGCACTTGACGAGTGCCAGAATGTTTGCTAGAATAAGAGAAATAAGGGATAAAAGAGAGGGAGTTATGGCAGTTAAACCATTAAAAGACCGCGTAAGCGCTATCAGAGCGACTGCGGAGACAGCGACCAAGTCGGGTATCTTGCTAGGCGAGGCAAAAGAGACGCCGAATTCGGCAATCGTGGACGCGGTGGGAGCAGAAGTTAAGCATGTCAAAAAGGGCGACAAGATTTTGTTTAAAGAATATGCCGCGACCGAGGTAAAAATTGACGGCAAAGACGTGTTGATTATAGCCGAAGAAGATATTTTGGCGACGCTGTGAACGGCTAACGCCGAGTTTGTTTTGTGCCGATGAGTATTAAAATTAATTTATAGGAGAAGACTATGCCAAAGAAAGTATTTTATGATGAAGATGCTAGAGGAAGAGTGCTGGGGGGAGCGAAAGCATTATATGACGCAGTGAAGGTGACGTTCGGGCCGCTGGGGCGCAACGTGGTCATCAGCAAGTCCTATGGCGGGCCGGTGGTGACGCATGACGGCGTGACGGTAGCCGAGGCGATTGACCTGGAGGAGACGGACGAGACGCTCGGCTACAAAACCGGCGCGGAACTAATTAAGCAAGCGGCAAGCAAACTGAACAAGTCGGCGGGTGACGGCACGACAACCGTAACCGTCTTGACCTACAATATTTTGGCCGAGGCGAACAAAATGATTGCCGCCGGGCACGACCCGATGCGACTGCGCCGCGGGATTGAAGAGGCGGGGGCTGAGATTGTGAAAGGGTTGGACAAAGTGGCCGAAAAAATCGGGGATAACAGCGCCAAAGTGGCCGAGGTGGCGACAATTAGCGCCGCCGACGCCGAAATCGGCAAAATGATTGCCGACGTAATCGGTAAAATCGGCAAGGATGGCGTGGT
>WRKS01000083.1 GCA_009778015.1 Candidatus Saccharimonadota bacterium | reverse complement strand
ATGTGGGGGGTGGAGGGTTACAAAAAAGCAATAGCGCTAAATTGGGCTACAACAGATATGATTTTGTGGTGAGACGGGCGGGGCTCGAACCCACGACACCAAGGTTAAAAGCCTCGTGCTCTACCAACTGAGCTACCGTCCCTCGTTGGTTATATCGGGTATTATATCATACTTAGCATAAAAAAGGAAGGCTTGCAAATCGCAAAAGTATAGGCTATAATGTAGTCTCATATCAATCTAACTAAGTCAATTAGGAGGACAAAAATGTACAAACAGCCTACAAAGGCTATCATAACGGACGCTGGTTTTGCCAGTCGTTTTTTGCCAATAACCAAGACAATCCCCAAAGCGATGATTCCGCTGGGGGCGAAGCCGGTAATGCAACTGATGGTTGAGGAGTGTGTAGAGGCAGGGATAGCTGAGTTAATTATCGTGGCGACGCCGGGGACAATGAGTAAGTCAATTTACGAGGATTACTTTAACAGCCCGAGCGAAAATGTGAAACAGCTGCTGATAGCACAGGGGAAAGAAGAGCGCTTTTTGCCGGTGCAAGAGGTGTTGGATTTCCCGAAGATTACGGTTATTGAGCAGGATACGTCGCTGCCATACGGTAATGGTTCGCCGGTGATGAGTGCGCGGAGTTTTATTAACGAGGACGAGGCCTTTTTGGTGATTTACAGCGACGATGTGGTGTTTGGGTCGTCGGACGCAAAGACTTTGCTGGAATCGTATGCGAAGCACCCAGAGGCGAAGGCGATTATCATGGCGCAAGAGATGCCAGATGAGGTGCTGAGCAAATATGGGATAATTGCCCTGCGGGATCCGGCGAAGCAGACACTAAGTCATATTGTGGAGAAGCCGAAGCAGGATGCGCCATCTAATCTGACGTCGTATGGGCGGTATTTGTTGACGCCAGAGATTTTCGGCAAGCTGGACGAGACGGGTTTGGATGGCGAGCTCTGGACGGTGGACGGGATCACGAAACTGGCAGAGGAAGGCGACGTGATTGTGGAGAAGACGCGAGGGCAGTGGATGACAACGGGCGACCCGGCGTCATATCTGCAAGCGCAGATTCGCTACGCCGAAACAGCAGTATAGACAGACCACAAGCCGCCCGGTATTGCTACTGGGCGGCTTAATGGTGTGCGGCGATTTAATAGTGCGTAACGATCTAACGATGCGCGGCGATTTAAGCGATAGCCGCTTCTGGGGTCTTGGCGTGCTTGCCTTCGCCCTTGATCTTGTCGTAGAAGGCCGCAAGTGTCAGCTCCATGTATGGCCCGACATAGATAAACGCGAGGCCAAAGGTAATCGCGACGAGCAAAACCCACGGCAAGAAGGAGAGCATAAGCACAAAGTAGTTCATCTTGTTGCCGTTCATGATGGCCATGGACTTCTTCTGAGCCTCGCCAGCGGTCATGCCTTTGTTGTCTGCCATCAGGAAGAACATCTGCGAGTAGGCGATTGCCTTAATGATGCCCGGGATGACAAACAAGAGCGACCAGAGGAAGACAAAGACAACCACTCGGACATAGCCCTCTAGGGAGCGGCCAAAATTATTGTCTTTGAAACCCGCTAGCAGGTCCTCTAACTTAGGCGATGTGTTTTTGCGCAAGCTGTTTATAAAAATAAACGACATTGCATATTGCAAGCTACCCGCGACCAAAATGGCCGCAATCGCACCCCAACCTGTCGCGCCAATCAACGACATGATGAGCGACGGAATAAACAGAACCAAGAAGAACGCGAACACTTTGCCGTTCAGCGCTTTTTTGGCACGATCCTTTAATTCAACTCTATTCATAGACTACACCTTTCTTTTTTATATTATATCACACAAGCACTTTGAGGGGAGCTTTTGCGTGGTATAATCAGATTATGAGGGCGTTATATAGGAGGTATCGGAGCAAGTCATTAGACGATATTGTTGGGCAGGAGGCGACTGTCGCCGCTTTGAAGCGCGCTTTAGAGTCGGGCAAGTTACACCATGCCTACCTGCTGTCGGGCGCCCGCGGCACCGGTAAGACCTCGGTAGCGCGGATTCTCGCCCACATGGCGAATGATTTTACATATGAGCTGGAGGCGACCCATCCGGACATCATTGAGATAGACGCTGCCTCCAACACGGGGGTGGATAACATCCGAGAGCTAATTGAGCGAGCGGCTTTGGCACCGACAGCCGGCAAATATAAAATCTATATTATTGACGAGGTGCATATGCTGTCTAAATCGGCCTTTAACGCGCTCTTAAAGACGCTGGAGGAGCCGCCAACCTCGGTGATTTTTATTTTGGCGACGACCGACCCGGAAAAGGTGCCGATTACAATTATGTCGCGCGTGCAGCATTTTAAGTTTGGTCTGGCGGACAGCACGACGGTAGCTAAGCATTTGCGAATGGTGGCCGGCCGAGAAAAAATCTTGGTCGCGGACGAGGCCTTGGAGTTTTTGGCCGAGAGTTCGGGCGGCAGCTTTAGAGACGCCTTGTCACTCTTAGAGCAAGCCAATGCGGTTGCGGGAGGCGGCGGCACCATCTCGCGCGAGGCGCTGGAGACGGCGTTTGGCGTGCCAGCTTTAAGCGACATCAGTAACTTGGTAGAGGCGTTTAATGTGGGCGACAGAGACGCGATTAGTGACATCTTAGACAACGGCATCGGCAACCAAAAGGCGTTTGTTGAGGGTTTGGCAAGGCATATCCTAAAGACCCCGACCGCTAATACTCTGGCACTGCTGGACGATTTGATTAACACACTTAAGGCGCCGGCGATTGATCCGTTATTGCAAATTAGGTTGGTGTTCTTGAAGAGGGTTATGCCTCAAACTCTCTCCAGCGAATCGTCAGATATAACCCTTTCAGACACGATGTCGCCTTCACCCGTCGCCACGGGGAAGCCGCCCTACGAATCTCCAAGCCTGCCGCCTCAGCACGACGTCGCCTTCACCCGTCGCCACGGGGAAGACGCGTCTCACTCTCCCGCTGGGCACTACGCCTACGGCTCCGCTGGCCGCTACGCGAGCGCGGTCCGAGAGTCTTCGGCAACCGACTTGGAGGATTCGCCGCCTGAGCGAACTGCTGCAACCGGTGACTTTAA
>WRKS01000082.1 GCA_009778015.1 Candidatus Saccharimonadota bacterium | reverse complement strand
CCGTCGCGACACTATTCGCCTGGTCCGCCAATCAACTCCTTGCCGCCCCCTGGTGGGTGGTCCTCGGTTTCGGTTGGCTTGTTACCCCGGGTATGATGTTCATTCTAGGCTGGGTCCTAGAAAGCCGCACCATCCCCATCGGCAAAGGCCAATCCCGCGGCTTCTTCCCCGGCGACTTCGGCTTGGCGGTCGTGCTCACGGCAAGCGTCAAATCATTCGCCACCATCAGCGAGCTTCCGCCGTTCTTCCTCACCCCAGCCTACACGGCGCTAGTCGTCTGCGGCGGCTGGGTAATCGGGGTCGCCTTCACTCTGCACGACAGGCGCCGCTACACGCGCCGCGCCTACCTCAGCCCTACCAAGCTCTATCACGATTTTGGCATAATCTGTTTCTATGGCCCGCTGATTGCCATTATCGCCCTCCCCGCCTTGTTGTTTGGCCGTTCCTCTGTCTGGTCCACCGTCGCTCTATCCGGCCTCTTGCTGTGGCTCGGCGGACTGGCACTGGACACGCGGCGCATCCCCATTGACCCCCAAGACCCCGCGGCCGGCCATCGGCCATTCCTGAATTACAAACTAATTCACGCCGAAGATTGGAAGCCTTTTTGGAAATAACTTTCCTGCTTAAGAATCCGCCCTCAACATTGGGCGGATTTCTACCGCCGACACATCTAGAGTAGATTGCCATATTGATTTTTTTGTGCTATGATAGTGTAATGAAATTATTAATCGTTGAGAGCCCGGCAAAGGCAAAAACCATAGAAAAATACCTCGGCAAGGACTACAAAGTCATGTCCAGCGTCGGGCATATTCGCCAGATTGCCGACGGCAACAACGCCGTCCGTCCAGCCGAAAAGTTCGCCGTTGATTATGCCATCTCCCCCGACAAAAAAAAGCTGCTCTCCGAGCTCAAAAAAGCCGCCGACGCCGCCGACGAGGTCATCCTCGCAACTGACGAGGACCGCGAAGGAGAGGCCATCGCCTGGCACCTGCAAGAGGTTTTGGGCCTGCCTAAAAACACCAAACGCATCACCTTCCACGAAATCACCGAATCCGCCCTCAAAAACGCGGTTCTGACCCCGCGCACCGTCAATCAAAAAATGGTAGAAAGCCAGCGCGCCCGCCAAGTCCTGGATCGCATTGTCGGCTTTGAGCTAAGCCCGGTCATCTGGCGCAAAGTCCCCGGCGGCAAAAGCGCCGGCCGCGTCCAAAGCCCGGCAGTTCGTCTAGTCGTTGAACGCGAACGCGAGATTGAGCAATTCGCGGCCCAATCCGCCTACAAAGTCACCGGGTTTTTCACCCACCACAAAGACAAAATCAAAGCCGACCACAAAACCAAGCTAAAAGACGAGGACCAAGCTCGCAAATTCATGGACGGCGTGCTTTCGCGCCAACAAAAAGGCGCCCACTGGACTGTCGCCGATGTCAAAAAAACCACCGGCAAGCGCTCGCCGGCCGCCCCGTTTACCACCGCCAGCCTCCAAATTGAGGCCAACAACAAGCTCGGCTATTCGGCGCGCACCACCATGAACGCCGCCCAAGCCCTCTACCAAGCCGGTCTCATCACCTACCACCGCACCGACTCCACCAGCCTATCCGGCGCCAGTATCGCCATCATCAAAGACTACATCACCAAAGAATTCGGCGAACCATACAGCAAAGTCCGCCAATTTACCACCAAGGCCAAAGGCGCCCAAGAGGCCCACGAGGCCATCCGGCCTACCCGGTTGGCCCAAGAAACCGCCGGCAAAAACGATTTTGAACGCAAACTCTACGCCTTGATTCGCCGCCGCACCATCGGCAGCCAAATGGCCGACGCCGAACTCGCCAAAACCACCTACACCATCACCGACGGCGGCGTCAACCTAGAGGCGGTCGGCGAAGTTATCGTCTTTGACGGCTTCCTCAAGCTCTACGACGGCGGCAAAGTCAACGCCCTGCCCGAGCTCGCTGTTGGGGCGACCTTAAATCTAGCAAGCCTTATTGCGCGCCAAACTTTTGACAACCCGCCCGCTCGCTACACCGAAGGTTCGCTGGTCAAAAAGCTAGAAGAGCTCGGCATTGGCCGCCCTAGCACCTACGCCACCATTCTCGCCACCATCCAAGACCGCGACTACGTCAAAAAGGGCGAAGGCGAGGGTAAGCCGCGCGAGGTCAAAGTCCACGAACTCAAAAACACCCCCGGCCAACCACCCAAAATTGAAGAACGCACCGAAACCGAAAGATCCGGTGCCGACAAAGGCAAGTTGCTGCCCGAACCTATCGGCGAGATCCTCACCGACTTCCTATCCCAACATTTTAACCAAGTTGAGGATTACGGTTGGACCGCAAGGATAGAAACCGAGCTGGACGAAATCGCCGCCGGCGATAAGACCTACCTCCAGGTCCTGCAAGACTTTTACGATCCCTTCCATAAGCTGGTTGAAGGCGCCGACGAGATTGAGCGCTTCAATGGCGCCAACCACCTCGGCGTTGAGCCGAAATCCGGCCTCAATATCTACGCCAAAATCGGCCGCAAAGGCGCTTACTTGCAACTTGGCGAAAGCGAAAAGGGCTCCGAAAAACCCCGTTTTATGCCCATCCCCAAAGGTCGCGACCTCAAAACCGTCACTCTGGCCGAGGCGATTGAGGCCTTTGAAAAGCCCTCGTTGCCGCGATTGCTGGGCGAAATTGACGGCGAGCCGGTCTGGGCCTCAGACGGACCATTTGGCCCCTACCTCAAAACCGGCAAACTTAATATCACCATCAAAAAAGAAGACCCCTACACCATCACCCTCGCCCGCGCCGAAGAATTGGTCGCCGAAAAAAAGGCCAGCATCCTCGCCGACTGGGGCGAAATCCAAATCATCCATGGCGCCTATGGCCCCTACGTCAAAGGCCCCGGCAAACGCAACTTTGCCAAAATTCCTAAAGATGCCGACCCGAAAAAGCTTACCGAGGAAGAAGCGCGGCAGATACTCAAAGACAAACCCGCCAGAAAATCCTTCCCTAGGAGGGGCGCCAAGGGCACTTCGCGCGCCAAAACATCGCGCAAAGGCGGCTCTGCGCCAGCCGCCTAATGACCTACTACGAAGTCGCGCCCAGTAAAGTATTCCGGGCCGGTTGCAGCGTCTTAACTTACAATTCCAAGCACAGTTTACCCATCGGCA
>WRKS01000081.1 GCA_009778015.1 Candidatus Saccharimonadota bacterium | reverse complement strand
CGCGCCGGTTTGTCATCCGTAAACCTAACCAAAATCTCTTTTGCCGCCGTCTGCGAGACCTCAGATTGCTGCACCATCTCGGCCAACTCTAATAGCTGCGTCGCCGTCGGCGTATTCTCTATCACGACGCTGGCCAACCAGTTTGCGGCGATTTTGGCCGTTGCCTCGTTAGAACGCTCCAACACGGCCGCTAACAGCTCGGCGTATTCTTGCCTATCCAAAATCAGTTCCGCAATCTCGTTTGGAATCTTCGCGCCCCTAAATGCCAAGCGGTAATCGTCCGGCAGCTTCGGCATTTCCGCTATAATCTCGTCTATAAATTCTTGCGACAGATTAAGCGGCGGCACATCCGGATCCGGCATATAGCGGTAGTCTTGCGCCTGCTCCTTGTTCCTTTGCGCCGTGGTCTTGCCGGTCGCGTCACTCCAGCCTCGCGTCTCTTGGCGGATTTCCTCGCCTCGCCCCGCTTCCAGCAACTCGGACTGCCTTTCAAACTCATAGCTTGCCGCCCGCTCCACCGACCGGAAAGAGTTTAGGTTCTTCACCTCAATCCGCGTGCCTAACTTTTTGGCGCCCTCTGCCGCCACCGAGATATTGACATCAAAACGCATATTGCCATGGTATAAATCACCGTTAGAGACCCCCGAGTAGGTCATTAACCGCCACAACTCCTCGGCATACAGCCGCGCGTCCTCCGCCGAATGGATATCCGGCTCCGACACAATCTCAATCAGCGGTGTTCCGGCTCGGTTGAGGTCCACTAACGAATAGTCTCCATAATGCGTTAGCTTGCCGGCGTCCTCCTCTAGATGGGCATGTTCAATCCGCACCTCATGGCCATTCGGTAAAATCACCTTACCCGCCCCGATAATCGGCGCATAAAACTGCGAAGTCTGATAGCCCTTTGGCAGGTCGGGATAAAAATAATGCTTTCGGTCAAAGTGTGATTTTGGGTTAAGCTTGGCCTTTAGGGCATGCCCCGCTCGCACCGCCAACTCCACCGCGCGCTCGTTTAGGAGTGGCAACATCCCGGGCAACGCGTAGTCCACCGGACTCACGCACGCGTTTGGCGCCGCCTCGCGCGCGTCATTGTCCACCGCGCTGAATAATTTTGTCGCCGTCGCCAGCTGCACATGACACTCTATCCCAATTGTCATCTTATAAGCGCTCATTTGACACCTTCCATTTCCATCGCTAGTTGCATCAAACGTCTATCCGAACGGCGCGGCCCAATCAATTGCGCGCCTACGCTTAGTCCGGTGCTGGTCTCGCCTGCCGGCACCGCAATCGCCGGCAACCCCGCTAACGAAGGCGGCACCGTCAGGATATCGCCCATATAGGCCTTCAAGACATCGCCGTCGTTCTCGCCAATCTTAAACGCCGGTGTCGGCGCTACCGGGCAAACCAGCAAATCGTAATCTCTAAACACCTCGTTATAAGCCCCGATAATCAACGTCCGCACTTTTTGCGCCTTGAGGTAGTAGGCGTCAAAGAACCCCGACGACAACACAAAATTACCGGTCATAATCCGCCGTTTGTTCTCTGGCATAAAGCCTCCGTCGCGCGATTTGTTGTAAATCTCGCCTAGACTCTTAGCGCCTTTGGCCCGATAGCCGTAGCGCACGCCGTCATGGCGGCTGAGGTTAGAGGCGATTTCTGCCTGCGTCACAATATAATATACCGCGAGGGCATATTTCAGAATCGGCATAGAGACCTCTTGCACCGTGTGCCCGGCCTGCTCTAATTTCTTTACATAGCTTTCAGTCGCTTTGACCACCTCCGGCTCCACACCTTCGCCCATAAAATCTTTGATTACACCGATTTTCAGCTTATCGGCTGCTTTGCTTCCCGATTTGCCGGTTGCTACCGGCTCGCCCATAAAATCGTCCAAGGTAGTGTGGTCTTTTTCGTCCTTGCCTGCCATAATAGACATCACCAGCGCCGTGTCGCCCGCCGTCCGCGCCAAACACCCAATCGTGTCCGTTGACGAGGCCATCGCCACCACGCCGTAGCGCGAAACCGCGCCAAATGTCGGCTTCATGCCATACACTCCGTTAAAGCTCGCCGGCTGGCGGATTGACCCGCCCGTGTCCGACCCTAGTGCAAACGGCACGATATCCAGCGCCGCCGCCACAGCCGACCCGCCCGACGATCCGCCCGCTACTCGCGTCTTATCGCGCGAGTTGAGGGTTACGCCAAAATACGAGTTCTCGGTTGAGGCGCCATGTGCAAACGCGTCCAGGTTGGTGCGGCCAATGCAAATCGCGCCTTCGTCCTCCACTCGCTTTACCGCCGTCGCCGTGACTGGCGCGAGGTAGTTTTCTAGCATTTTTGCCGAAGCTGTGGTATTGCCGTCGTGGCTTTGGAAGTTGTCTTTTAGCGCATATGGCACCCCGGCCAACCGCCCGACTTCCTCGCCCGCCGCGATCCGTGCGTCTAGCTCTGCCGCCCGCTTTAGGGCCGCTTCCGCGTTTAGGCTGGTAAATATATTATATTCGCCGAATTTCTCTGCCTTGTCCAGCGCCTCTCGCACTAGCGATACAGCGGCCGTGGTTTTGTTCGCGGTTTTCATAGCACTTTTGGCACCTTTATCTGGTTATCTTTACTCTCCGGCGCCAGCGCCAACAAATCCTCGCGCTTCGCCTCAAATGCCACTATCTCGTCCGCTCGCCAAACGTTTTCCATCTCATAGACCTGAAATGTCGGTTCCACATCAGTTGTATCCAGTTCGTTTAGCTGGTTAAAATACGCCAAAATCTTCGCCAAATCGTCTCCCAAAGACTCCAACTCGGCTGGAGATGGCGTCAAGCCCGACAACTCCGCCAAGTGCTTGATTTCTTCTTTGCTGACTCCCATACTAGGGATATTCTAGCACATTTTCCCCTTTTATGCTATACTTTCTGCATAAGAATATGGGTAAAACTCTTAAAAAACTTATAAACAAAGTGTTCAACAGCAAGGCTCTGTTTATTTTCGTTCTCGCCTCGTTGGTCGCGGCCTCCACCTACCTCATCGTCCGCCTCGCCACCGGCACCCAAACCAACGACAACTACCTCACAGCCCTCGTCCAGTGCTTGCTCGGCATTTTTCTCCTTTTTTTACCCAGCATCGCCGCCCGTCGCCTCAAAACCACCCTCTCCTCTTGGATGATGATCGCCTTTGTCATTTTCATCTATTGCGCCATCTACCTCGGCGAAGTCCACGCCTT
>WRKS01000080.1 GCA_009778015.1 Candidatus Saccharimonadota bacterium | reverse complement strand
AAAATCCGGTGCTTTCAATCACCACATCAATGCCCAGCTTGTCCCAAGGTAAATCGGTCGGGTCCTTTTCGGCAAAAACTCGCACCTTATCGCCGCCGACAATCAGGTTCTCGTCATCGTACTCTACTTTTTTGCCATATTTACCGTAAGACGAGTCGTATTTTAACAAATGCGCCAAGGTCTTGGTATCTGTTAAATCGTTGACCGCCACCACATCCGCCACTCCGTTGGCCAGCAACGCCTTAAAAACATTCCGTCCAATCCGTCCAAAGCCGTTAATCGCTACTTTCATCGCGCACCTCCAATAACCTTATGTTTAACTTAGTATATTATATATAGATTCTGTTTTCAAGCCCTTGCAATTCACTTATATCTCGTATATACTAGAGAAAACATGGGGGATTACATGAGAGGAAAGTCACATCTTTTTAGCAAACTTATCGGGGCGATTGCCGTATCGTCTATCGTGTTCGCGAGTCAGCCGCTAGCGGTCTTCGCCAACACCGATCCTACCCAAAACAGCCAAGTCAATTGTGGCACTGCGCCATTAGTAGAGGGCACCAGCATTTGTCTCCCTAATGCGGCAGAGCGCATCATTCTTGCCCCTGGCCAAGAGACAACCCGCAGTTTTACCGTCCGTAACGGCGGCAGCACTACCTACTCGCTTGAGGTATCGCCTAGCTTCTTCCTGCCTTCGGCCGACGCTGGCGATCGCTTCAGTGTTGACGGTTTCTTTACCGAAATGCGCAGCTGGATTACCGTTGACCGCACCGAGTTTCGTAACATCGCTCCGGGCGAGACCATCACTATTACTTACACCGTTAATACCCCAGCCAGCGCCCCAGCAGGCGCCCAATACGCCGGCATCAATGTCCGCACTATGGAGGACGGCAGCGACGCCATGGTCGCACAAAAACAACTGCAGTTCCGCCTCTTTGCCCAAGTTAGCGGCGACACCGTTGAGCGTGGCGAAGTCGTAGCTCACGATATTCCGGGCTGGGTCAAGAGTGGTGACCTCATCACCTCGCTTTCGGTCCGCAACTCGGGTAACACCGATTTCTTGACCACCAACACCCTAGTTGTTAAATCGCTCTTTGGCCGCGAAGTCTTCCGCACCCCTGCCACCCATGACAACACCATATTCCTCTATCCACAGTCCGAGCCGGTGTCTGTTGAGCTTACCTTTTCTGAACCTCGCTTTGGCCTCTATTATGTGACTCAACAAACCGTTTTGCCGCTCGGCGAAACAATTGAGAACACAAGACTGGTGCTAGTTGCTCCTACCTGGATGGTCGTAACCTTCTTTGTAGGCCTAGGCGCTGTCATCGTCTTGGTCGGTATCGCAGTCGCTACTCGCATCGCGAAGAGCCGCCGCCTTACCACCGAATAGATATAAGTTAACAAGGAGCAACCAATGACATTATCAGAAGAACTTTTGTGGCGCGGTTTTCATGCGGAAAACACTTTTGCAAACCCAACCGACCTAGATAAAAAAACCCACAAGTTCTATTTTGGGGCCGACCCGAGCGCCGATAGTTTGCAAACCGGCAACCTCGCTGCCCTGATGATGTGCCGCTGCTTTGTCAAGCACGGCTACCACGCAACCTTGCTGGTTGGTGGCGCGACCGGTCAAATCGGCGACCCTAAAGACACTACCGAGCGCGAGCTTAAGCCACTGGACGAGATTATCCACAACAAGCAGATTATCGCCAAGCAATTCCGCCAAGTCTTAAACATCAGTGACGAAGCCGTCCAAAAAGGCGAGTTCAACATGGTGGACAACCTAGACTGGTTCAAGGATATCCACTATCTAGATTTTCTCCGCACCATCGGCAAGAACTTCTCCATGACACAGCTGCTAGACCGCGAGTTTGTTAAAAGCCGCATTGGCGAGGGCAACAGCGGCATCTCTTACGCCGAGTTCTCCTACACTCTTATCCAAGGCTACGATTTTTGGCATTTGTTTAAGACCCGCCAAGTTGACTTGCAGCTCTGCGGCGCCGACCAATACGGCAACTGCGTCAGCGGCGTCCACTTAATCAACAAGCTAGAAGGCAAAAAGGCCCACGTCTGGTCGCTGCCATTGGTTATTGACAAGGTCTCCGGCCGCAAGTTCGGCAAAAGCGAGGGCAACGCTATCTGGTTAAGCCCGGCCAAAACCACCGTTTTTGACTTCTACCAATTTTGGCGCGGCGCCAGCGACGAAAACCTAGAGCAATTCCTCAAGTTCTACACCGAACTCCCGCGCGAAGAGATAGAAGACCTCTTGGCCAAAAATGCCGCTGACCCCAGCGCCCGCCTCGCCGGCCGCAAGCTCGCCTACGAGGTGACTAAGATCGTCCACGGCGCAGAGAACGCCGAGTTCGCCGAGCAAGCCACCGACTTTTTAATGGGCGTAGAAAAACTCTTTAGCGCCACCCTCTCTATAGAACTCCGCGTCTGGATGAAGGAGAACCTCCCGGTCGTCACGCGCGATGCCGCCAAGTCCACCGCCGACCTCCTGGTTGAAGCGCTAAACATCAGCAACCGCGAGGCCAAGGATCTCGTCAAAGCCAACGCTATTACCGAGCGCACATTTAACGACCTCACTATCCTCAAAAAGGGCAAAAACACCTTTATCCTAGTTGAGCATGGCAAATAAACTCGTCTCCGACCCCAGCGCTTCGTCTTCCGGCTTTTCGTTTGAGCTCAAAAAACAGATTGGTCTAGCCCGCGTCGGCGAAATCTACACTCCGCACGGTGTGATTAGAACCCCGGCTTTTGTCGCGGCCGCCACGCTCGCCAATGTCAAGGGCCTCACCTGGAAGCAAATTGACGAGCTTGGCGCCGAGGCAGCGCTTGCCAACACCTACCATTTAATTTTACAACCGGGAACCGAACTTATTGAAAAAGCCGGCGGACTAAACCAGTTTATGGGCTACGACCGCCCCACTTTTACCGACAGCGGCGGCTTCCAAATCTTCTCTATCCCCGGTGTCAAAATTGACGATGACGGCGCGACCTTCAAGTCGCATCTAGATGGCAGCACCCTCAGAATGACGCCCGAATCATCTATGCAAGCCCAGTGGCAAATCGGCGCCGACATCCATATGGCCTTTGACCAGCTTGCTAGTAGCGGCAGCCACGAAGACATGAAAATCGCCATGGAACGCACCCATAACTGGGCCGAACGCTGTCTCGCGGAACAATCCCGACTCAAAGATAGCGCCAAATCGCCCTATCAGGCTCTTTATGGCGTTGTGCAAGGCGGTAAGTTTATGGATCTACGCAGCAAATCGGCCCGCACGCTCT
>WRKS01000079.1 GCA_009778015.1 Candidatus Saccharimonadota bacterium | reverse complement strand
ACGGCAGCTAGCAGCGGAGCAATAAAAAAACGCCGACTTTGAATACGCAAAAGCACCTCCTTCTCCTCATAAGATACAGGAAAAAATAGGCATAAGCAAGACTTGATAAATAGGCTATTATGTAAAAAGACTCTTGACAATTTTTGGTAGGGTGTTTATACTTTGATTAGAAGCTAACAAGGAGAGGCAAATGCAATCAGAGGGCGAGAACCGTGAAGTTGTAGCGCGTGCAGTTGACAGTGTCCTGAAGGGGACAGACCAACAGCGAGAGCGAGATGTAGCAAGAAAACGCGGAGGCCTTAAGATTGACAGAGCCACTTTGGACGAGGTAGGCAAAGAGCTGGGAGTGACACGAGAACGGGTGCGGCAGATAGAAAAGTCGGTTTTTGTGCGGCTAAAACTATACGCCGAGAGCGGCAAGGCGGAGGCTTTGGCGGCGGCGGAGAAGGTGATTTTGCGCGAATTAACCCAGACGCGAATTATGCGAGTGGAGACCTTGGCCGGCAAAATGTTTGGCGCAAAGTGCAGCCGCAAGGACGTCTCGGCGCTGGTTTTGTTGGCGCGGGTGAGCGGCAAATTGACTCTAATAGACAACAACGATAAGTATTTTGCAAGCATCGCGATTGCCGAATTTGGCACGGCGCGAGAGTGGACGGCGCGGATTGACGCGGCGGTTTCGGCGATAGCCAAGCATGGCAAACCGTTGACGCTAGTGGACTTGGACAAAAAATTGGACTACCAACACCCGGACCACTTGGCGGCGGTGTTATCAAGCTCGCGGCAAGTGGCGGAGTTCAACGGGGTGTGGGGCCTGGCCAAGTGGCCGGAAGTCAACCCGCGCAATATCCGCGACAAGATCTTTGCGGTTTTGTCAAAACTCAAGGAGCCAACACACTTTAGCACCATCGCAGAACAAATAAATAGTGATAATTTTGGTAAAAAGCCTGCCACACCGCAGGCTATTCATAACGAGCTGATTAGGGATAGCCGGTTTGTTTTGGTCGGGCGGGGGATTTATGCGCTGGCCGATTGGGGCTTTAGCAAAGGCACCGTGGCCGATGTGATTAAGCAAGTATTGACGCGTGCCGGCGGCCGAATGCACCGCGACGAGATCTTGGAAGAAGTTTTGCGCGTGCGGCAAGTCAAGACGACAACCGTTACTCTGGCGCTGCAAAACCGCAATGATTTTGTAAAATTGGATAAAAATACTTACGGCTTGGCGAAGAAATAGCCCCTCACGGCACTCCGCTACGCTCCGCTGGCCACTTCGTGAGCAACTCGGCGTGAGCAATACTTTTGCGATACGCGATGGTAGGTTAGCGAATAATCCTAGATTCTTTGGCTCCAATACGGCAGAGATTATAGCATATAGAGGTACTAACAATCTTGGCAGCTGGAACAACGATTACACTGGAACCGTATATTCTGCTAGGCCTTGGTTTATTCTAGGTGGCCATTCAGCAAACGATAATTATGCTGGGATGTTTGCATTCAACCGCGATGACGACGGGGGCTCAAACCCAAATAACATCTCCCACCGCACCATACTATTAGGCTACTAAATGTATGTGGGGGGTGAGTTAGTCTTTTATATATTTGCGTGCTTTGTTCTTGTCCATTTTGCCGATAATCTCTTTTTCAAGATTTATACCTAGTATTTCGGCCAAACCCAAGAGATAGATAGCAATATCTGCCAACTCTTCGCCGAGACCTTCTTGCTTTTTACTATATTTGTCGTAGGCTTCGGCAACCTCGCCATAGAGTAAGTTAAACTCCATGTCTACATTCGCCACGTTGAATTTTTTATCAAGCTTGTTTTGATAGGCCATTTTTTGCATCTCGGATAGATTCATAATTTCATTATACCCCACATACATTTAGTAGCCTAATAGTATGGTGCGGTGGGAGATATTGGCGTTAGTGTCAAAGCCGTTCCAGCCATAGTATGCGAATACACCGGCGTCGGCAGCGGTGTTAGCTCCATCGCTCCGCAGGAACCACACATAGGTTGACGCAGCAGAAACAGAGCGGGTCCGATCGCTATTCCAGCCACCTTGAGTGTTAGTGGCACTAGTGATCTCTGAGGTAGCGGTGCCAAGGAACCTCGGCTCGTTAGCTAGACCACCGTTAGGTATAGACATCTGACCGTCCACGCCGAGTTGGGTAGAATAAACTAGTAATTTTGGTGTTCATGTGCTATAATAGGGTGGAATATGGGGGAGTATTCCAGATGAATTGGCTGATCGTAATTATAGTAGGAGTGGCGCTAGTGCTGTTTTTGCTGGCCCGACGTAACTACAAAAAAGTTGACAAAATCCGCCAGGGGAGCACCGATAATGTGCTCTTGCTCTTAGAAATCCCCAAGAACAACGACAAAAAAGAGCTGGCGGCAGAGCAGCTTTTTGCCCCGTTGCATGGTATTTTGCGCGACGAGTCGGAACTAAGAGGCGGTTTGGCGCAAGAGCACTTGAGCTTTGAGATTGTGAGCCAAAAGGGGATGATTCAGTTTTTTGTCTGGTGCCCGCGGCCGCTACGCAGTTTTGTGGAGGGCCAAATTTACTCGCAATACCCGACAGTGCAAATTAAAGCCGTGGACGAGGACTACCTGTCGCACCAGCGTGACCATTCTGTAATCGCAACAACTGATTTGGTCTTGACGGATAACGAAGCGTTGCCAATCAAGACTTTTGACACCTTTGACGTGGACCCGCTCGCCGGCATCACCGGGACGCTGGCCAAACTAGAAAATACCAATGAAGAGCTTTGGGTGCAAATTTTGGTGCGGCCGGTCAACGACGACTGGCACAAAAAATCCAAAGAATGGATAGCGGAGCAGAAAGACCCAAAGAGCAAGTTCTTTTTGGGGGCTTTATTGGACTTTAAGTGGCTAACAGGGCTGATTTCGGCACTCTGGGCGCCACCGGAAAGCGGCTCAATTATGGAACCGACCGTTAAAGCGGGCGAACTATCGGAACGCGACAAGGCGCGCATCAGCGCCGCGGAAGAGAAGATGGGGCGCCTCGGCTACGCGCTAAAAATCCGCTTGGCCTATCTGGGAGAAGAGCGCGAGAACGCGCGGCTTAACCTGCAGGCGCTAACTGGCAGCTTTAAGCAATTTAATAGCCCGCAACTGAATGGTTTTAAGTCAACTGGGATTGATTTTAACAATAGCCTAGCCGACTATCGTTTGCGCGCCTTTAATGACGACGGCTTTATCTTAAACATCAAGGAGCTAGCGAGCGTCTATCACTTGCCAAATACCAGTGTGGAGACGCCCAACATCGTCTGGGCAACGACTAGGGTCGCCGAACCGCCGGCAAAACTGCCGC
>WRKS01000078.1 GCA_009778015.1 Candidatus Saccharimonadota bacterium | reverse complement strand
TGGCGCAGAATCGGGTATTTGGTATCAAGTTTGATACGGCGGTTTTGACCAATATGACACACGAGCACTTAAACTATCACGGCACATGGGAGCGATATGTGGCGGCCAAGCGCAAGTTGTTTTTGCGCGCCGAGTTTGGGATTGTCAATGCCGAGGACGAGGTGTCGTCGCTATTTGAGGCAAGTGTGCCGCATAGCATGAGCTTTGGCGTGGAGGCGGGCGATCTGCGGGCCAGCAACATTAAGCTAGAGAGCGATAGCGTGCAGTTTGCGATTTGCTACCGCGACTTTTGCGCCAACCCGAAAATGCCGATTACTTCTAACATCGCGGGCGAGTTTAATGTTTATAACGCGTTGGCGGCGGCGGCGGTCGGGCTGCATTATGGTCTGAACCTGTCGGATATCGCGGAGGGGGTTTCTAATCTGGAGGTGGTAGACGGACGGATGGAGGTGGTGGATATGGGCCAGCCGTGGACGGCGATTATTGACTTTGCCCATACACCGGACGCTTTTGAGCAAGTGTTGCCGGACATGAAAAAGGCAGCCAAGAAAGATGGCGGGCGGCTGATTGTGTTGTTTGGCGCGGCTGGCGGCAATCGCGACCATGGGACCTTTGCGCCAAGAGGGGAGTTGGCCGGGCAGTATGCCGATATGATTATTTTGACCGAGGACGACAGTTACGATACGCCGCTAAAAAAGATTTTTAGCCTTATCGGAGAGGGTATCTTTAAGACCAAGTTTGCGAAAAAGAACCTATATCAGATAGAGAACCGGCGCGAGGCGATTGAATTTGCGGTGAATACGGCCAAGAAGGACGATGTAGTGCTGTTTTTGGGTAAGGGGCACGAAAAGACGATAGAGCGCGCCGATGGTCCGCACAAGTATTATGAGTTGGACGAGGTGCGGCGAGCGCTAAAGAAGCGTTTGGCGAGTGGCAAGAAAGTCGCGAACAAAAAGTAACGGAACGAATTGACGACGAGATCGGAGGTATGGGCGAGCTCAACCTGGGTGCCTCCGGTAAAGCCGCGTTTGAAATCGGAGATGCCGTCGTTTAGTAAGCCATTTAGGTCGTATAAGCGACTCCCGCAATCGGTTCGTCGGGCACGACGTTCGTCCAGCCCGTCGTTACGGGTGGACGCCGTCTCGCTCGGACGTCTCGCCTGCGGCTCGCGGCTACAGCAGTAGGCGCCCGTAGGCTCCGAGAGTCCCTCCGGACCGGGTTGCGGGCAGCCACCCCGAGCGCGTTGTATGGTTATCCATTTTAATAGATAATTGGCGCGGTGCTTGAGGCCTAGGGCGGAGGCGCCGCCGTAGAGTTCAAAGCAGATGGCGGGGGTTTTGGCGCACCAGAGGAAGGCCTCCACTTGTGATTTGCCGGTTTCGGGGTCGGTGATTTCGGCAACGTAGATATGGTTGGCGCTGCCCATTTTTTCGTAAATTGTTGTATAATATGTATCTACGTGGAGAGGGAAGTTACTGCGTTTGGCAGTTTCGTGGTAAACCTCCAGAATGCGCGGCAGGTCGTCTTTGGTCGCTTGGCGGACCTTGAGCGAGCTGTTACGCTCGCCGCCGCGAATGTACTGACGGGTTTTTTTGTCCATGGCGGCTAGGAGCTCGTCCGGCGACTTGGAGAGGTCTAGTTGGGCGGTGTTGGGGATCAGGATATGGTCTTTCGGCGACTTAAGTTTATGATGCCAATTTGATTTTGCGACATTAGGTTCAAAGCGTAACATGAAGAGATTATGGTCTCTTGCAAAGGCTTTGAGGTCTTTTAGGAAGGCAGGGTCAAAGTTTGGTCCGCGCGGGATGTAGCCAAACTGCCCTAGCGGGGTTTTGCGGATGAGGATTTGCGCAAAGTCATCGCCACTATGAAGGTGCGTGGCTTGCCAGGCGCCGGTTGCCTGCTTGGATGCGCCCCAACCCGATAGTTGCAGAGGGTGGCCGTTTTGGGTTTTTACAAGTTCGTCCCATTCCATGAGTGTATTATACCATGAAAAAGTGATACAATTAGAGCATGAAGATTGATGTTGTATTGCCTTGGGTAACATCCAGCGACCCAAAATGGCAGGCGAGCCGTAATAAGTATTTAGGCGAAAGCGCCAAGGCGGACGGCAAGATAGATAACGACGAGGAATTGTTCCGCGACTGGGACACGCTAAAATACTTGCTCCGCGGTATTAACGACCATATGCCGTGGGTGAACAAGATTTTCTTGGTGACGGCCGGGCAGCGTCCGGAATGGCTACAAGAAGCGGGTAAACTTAAACTAATAGACCATCAGGATTTTATCCCAAAAGAATACTTGCCGACCTTCTCCTCTCACGCGATTGAGCTGAACTTCCATCGTATCCCGGGGCTTAGCGAGCATTTTATTTACTTTAATGACGATATGTTGCCGGCGCAAAACCTCAAAGAAACGGACTTTTTTAAGGGCGGGTTGCCGGCTGACCAAGCTTCGCTACTAAGGATCTCACAGCCGATTTATGATTTGATTTACGGGCATGTATTACTGAACAACACGGCGCTTTTAAACCAGCACTTCTCTACGCGGTCGCTTAAAAGGCAGCGCAAGTTCTTTTCGCTCAAACAGGGGTGGAAGCCGACGCTAATGTCGCTCCCCTATTTGCATTATAAGAACTTGCCCGGGTTTTTTAACGCGCACGGGCCGCAGCCGTTTTTGAAGTCGGCATATGAGAGGTTGTGGGAGTTGGAGCCTGAGGTGCTTGGCGCGACCAGCAGCAATAAGTTTAGGCATATTTTGGACGTAAACCAATATGTGTTTCGCGACTTTCAGTTGTTATCCGGACAATGGAGCCCGCATAATATCGTGCGGCGGACGAGATTTTTTAAGGACTTTCCCGGGCAATTTGCGGCGCTAGAAAAGACCTTGCAAGATAAAAAGGTGCAGGTGGTTTGCATCAATGATGACGTGACGGAGGACTTTGCCGGTAGCTTTAAACGGATGCAAGAGATCTTGGACCGACACTACCCTAACCCGTCGCCTTGGGAAAAGTAGTAAACTGATTGTTCGGCAGGCGGCTGTTTTGTTTGAGCGCTCTAGACACCAAGGATCTTTTGGATGCTTGGGTCCCAGTGTTTAGACTACAAGCCGATTGCGTCTTTCATCTTGGTGTTCCAGTGTTTGGTGACATCAGCATTGGCGGTACCGGCGGCATGGGCGCTGGAGAATAGCGAACTCATTTGGTCAAAGCCTTGGGCGTTAGGGACAGAGGCGAGATGTGTGTTGAGGTCATCTAGGGTGGTAAAGTCCGGACCGTTATAGCCGGCGCTGGTGCGCAGTTTGGTGTTGGCCATTTCTAGAAAAGTGCTTTCGCTGATATTGTCCATTTGGTGCG
>WRKS01000077.1 GCA_009778015.1 Candidatus Saccharimonadota bacterium | reverse complement strand
TTAAAAAGTCAAAGAACTGGCGGATTTGGAACTCTTTGAAGTAGTCGCCAAGCGACCAGTTGCCGAGCATTTCAAAAAAGGTGGTGTGGCGGTTGTCGCCGATATCGGCAATGTCTTGCGAGCGGAAACAAGGCTGACTATTGCCGAGCCGGACGCCATTGGGGTGCGCCTCGCCTAAGAGGTAGGGCATAAGCGGCTGCATGCCGCTGCCGGTAAAGAGGGTGGTTGGGTCGTTTTCTAGCTTAAGGGTGGCGGGGGCGATAATCTTGTGTCCTGATTTTTCTAACCGCGCCAAAAATTTATCTCTTACATCATTTGCTTCCATGAGTGTATTATAACAGATAATTTAGCTATTATCAACGCAGTAGACGCTGCCGTCCTCTAGGGCATAGCGGAAGGCGACGCGGCGCGCACCGTTCTCTACCGGGATGGCGAGCTCGCCTTCACAGCGAGCGGCGCCGTAGATATAGATGTTGTAATTCCCAAAAACGAGTGGCCCGCTGCCGACTGCGGCGGTAGCGTTGCCGCGGTAGTTCATGATGTAGGGTTCGCCGTTGGGGTCGTTAAAGGTGTTGTCCGGAAGGTCCAGGTAGTTGTTCTTGAAAGCGGTCCAAGCGCCATCCTCGTTGGCCGCTGGCCCGGTAAAGGGAACTTGCCCTTGGTTGTTAGTCATATACTGAAGCGTCTGCGCCACGACTCGGTCCATGTCGTATTTGCGCTGGGTGTCGCGCCGTGCGCGGGCAAGGTTGGGATCGGTGGCGTCTTCATTGTTGCCATTATCGTCTGGGCCTGTGCCTTGCGATGGTGGCTCGGTTGGGGCGTCATCGGTTGGCGTAGCGGGAGCTTGCAAGAAAAGGGCCCAGATCCAGCCGCCAACTACGAGCGGTGTTAAGATAATGATTAAAACGATAAGCAGTTTATTTGAACTTTTATTAGTATCCATATACTGATTATATCACAAGAACTCGCTAAAAGGCGAGTTTTTATTTATTGACAAATAACTATATATGTGGTGCGGGTTAAGAGACTCTAACTCTCGACCTCATCCTTGGCAAGGATGCGCTCTAAACAACTGAGCTAAACCCGCTTAATTAGATTATAGCAAATAACGAGCGAAAATCAAGTATAATTAGTATATGGCAAGACGGATTCTAGGGCTGGACCCGGGGACAGGTATCTTTGGTTTTGGGGTGATTGAGGTGCGCAATAACTCGCCTAAAATGGTGACGGGCGGCGTGATTACTTCGCCTAAGCATACGCCTCTGCCGGATCGTTTGCTGGAAATTTACGAAGAAATTAATAATATCATCAAAGAGACGGAACCGGACGAGGTTTCTATTGAAAAGCTGTTTTTTACACGTAACATTACCACGGGGATCTCGGTGGCGGAGGCGCGCGGCGTGGCGACGCTGGCGGCGCATCAAAACAAGCTGCCGATTTTTGAGTATAATGCTAACCAAATCAAACAGACTTTGACCGGATACGGCCGGGCGGACAAGAAGCAAGTGCAAGAGATGGTCAAGCAGGCGCTGGGGCTAAAAGCGATACCCAAGCCGGACGACGCGGCGGACGCGCTGGCGGCGGCAATCACGCATTATTTGATGACAAGATATTAGTTGCAAAGCAAAGCCCAAAGATTACGCAGCCTAGGGAGGGCGAGTGAGTGAGCTTTACTTGATAATCAGGTTCTCGGCTGAGACGAGTTTTGCCAACTCGTCGTTAATGGTTTCATGGTTGGCGGTTTTGGGCAGTTGGATGCCGTGCTTTTTGCCATCTCTAAGACAAACTAGGATAATCGTATCGCGGCCGGGGTGTTGCTCGGTCAGATCTTTGATGGGGGCGATGATGTGGTCGGCCAGATCGTCAACTTTGATATAGATAGTTTTGGTCGCGGCGCGAGTCGGCGCAGGGGTAGCGATGCGCGGGCCGCCAGCGGCCTTGGCGACGCGTTTACCGGTTTTTTGGTAATTGGTCAACATGGATTCGGTGATGGGCAGGACCTCGTCGGCGATGAGCTTGGTGTCGGTGGGGCGGTTGTCGCGGTCGCGGGTTTCTATGGTACCGGTAACTTGGATGAGCGCGTCGTTTGTAAGCATGTGGCCATAAATCGCGAAAGCTTTAGGAAAAATGACGACTTCTAGCTCGCCGGTTTGGTCCTCTAGGTTCAAGAATGCCATGCGGTCGCCTCTTTTGGTGGTAATGGTTTTCATGCTGACAATGGCGCCGCCAAATGTGCCGGTGGATTTGTGTGAGCGGTCGGTCAGTTCGCCGATCGGCAGGGTTTGCTCGGAGAGATAATCGGCGGCCGCGTCTAGAGGATGCGAGGAGATGTAGAGGCCGATTAAATCCCGCTCCCACTGGAGTTGTTCGCGTTCGGTGGCGGGAGCCGGCGCTCGGAGTAGCTCAATGTCTGGGGTGACGTCGGAGAGGTCGCCAAATAAACCCATCTGGTTGCTGGCGGCGTCTTTCCGCGCGGTTGAGGCATATTCGGCCATGCGGTCAAGGTTAAACAAGAGGTCGCTTCTGGTGCCGAACTCCTCAAAGGCGCCGGTTTTGATCAGCGCCTCCCAGGCTTTTTTGTTAAAACGGATGGGTGTGCGGCGAGCGAAGTCGGAGAGATTCTTAAATTTGCCGTTGGTTTTGCGTTCTTCGCACAGCTCTTCTACTAGGCCGTGGCCGACGCCTTTGACGGCGGAGAGGGCAAAGCGAATAGTAGACTCGTTGGGGACGACAGCGAATTCGTTGAAGCTTTGGTTGATGCTGGGGTTCAAGACTTTGAGCCCCATTTTTTTGCATTCGGCGATTTCAATGGCGAGGCGATCGGTGTCGTCGGCGTCGGCGGTCATGAGGGCGGCCATAAAAGCGTCCGGGTAATGGGCTTTGACATAAGCGGTCCAGTAGGCGATGAGTGCATAGCAGGCGGCGTGGCTTTTGTTAAAACAGTAATTGGCGAATTCTTCTAGGTCGTCCCAGAACTTCTCTGCTAGCTCGGCCTTGGCGCCGCCGATTGTGACCGCGCCCTCTACAAAACGGGGTTTCATTTTGAGCATCAACGCCATGTTTTTTTTGCCGACGGCCTTGCGTAAGGTGTCGGCCTCGCCGCCGGTGAAACCGCACCACTCTTTGGCTATCTGCATGAATTGCTCTTGATAAACCAAGACGCCATAGGTGTTTTCTAGCGATGATTTAAGGCCGGGGTGGAGATAGGAGATCTGCTCTACACCGTGCTTGCGATTGATAAAGCTATCAATAAATTGCATCGGGCCGGGGCGATATAAGGCGACCATGGCGATGATGTCCTCAAAGTGGGTGGCTTTGAGGCCTTTTAAGTAGCGCTTCATACCGGCGGACTCCAACTGAAAGACGCCCGTGGTGTCGGCGGCTTGGAAGAGTCGGAAAGTTTTTTGGTCCTCTAGCGGGATGTCGGACAAGTTGATAACGTTGCCGTAAACTTT
>WRKS01000076.1 GCA_009778015.1 Candidatus Saccharimonadota bacterium | reverse complement strand
TGGCGGGATATCTAACAACGGAGCAGTTACCGGTATATTTGAGAAGAACGATTACAATGGTTTCAGCTGGCAAGCTACAGAAGGCCACCGCACCATACTATTAGGCTACTAAATGTATGTGGGGGGTGAGGGTTAATCGGGTGCGAGAGGGTTACTCAAAGTCGCGGCCGGTGACGGCTTTAATGATGTCGCGGAGTTCGTCTTGGGATTTGAATTGGATAGAGACAGTGCCTTTGTTGGCGCCGGTGGTGCGGACGTTGACTGGCAAGTTGAGGGCTTTTCTCATCACTTGCTTCTCACGTTCGTAGATTTGGATAATCTTGTTGCGACGGGCGCCTTCAGCGATTTTTTTGATCTCGGCAACGGTGAGCTTGTCATCCACGATGCGCGGCAAGACCTTAAGAATAATGTCGTCTGGTAGGCCGATAAGTGGCTTCATTTGGCCCTCGGTCAGCTTGTGCTTGGTCATGAGGTCTTTGGCGGCGTCAGGCAAGTCCAAGAGGCGTAAAGTCTGCTTGACAGATTCAGAGCCGCGGTCTACTCGCTTGCCGATTTCTTCTAGAGACATATTGAACTCGTCTTTGAGTTGGCGGTAGGCGCGGGCCTTCTCTAGCGGCGCGAGGTCTTCGCGCTGGACGTTCTCCACCAAGGCTAACTCTAGGCGGTTTTGCTCGGAGACGTCGCGGACAAGCGCCGGGATGGTCTCGCGGCCGGCCATCTTGCTCGCGCGGAAGCGGCGTTCGCCGGCGATGATCTGAAAGCGGTCGCCGCCAGTCGGCTTAAGGACGACTGGTTGCAGGACGCCGTGCTCGGAGATAGACTGCGCAAGCGCCGTTAGCGACTCTTGGTCAAATTCGCGGCGAGGTTGGCTGGGATCGCTGTCAATTTTGTTAAGCGGCACATTTTTGAGCTCGCCGCGGTCCTGTGGTGCGCCCTCGCTAATGTCCATGTCCCAATCATCTTCTACCTCGGTTGGAATCAAACTCTCAAATCCCCTACCTAGCCCACTCTTTGCCATTATTTGTTCTCCTTTTTAGTCATCTGCTTAGCGTTCTTGGTTGTCGTGCGCTCTATGACTTCTTCGCTCATCTTACGGTAAGCACGGGCGCCCTTAGAAAAGCGGTCATAAACACCGATTGGCGCGCCGTGGCTGGGCGCCTCGGCGAGGCGGACATTGCGTGGGATGACCACGTTGAATACTTTGTCCTTAAAATACTTGCGAATCTCAATCAGCACTTGCTTGGTGAGCGCGGTGCGCTCGTCGGCCATGGTTGGGAGGACGCCTAGGAGTTTGAGATGCGGGTTCATCGCCTTTTTAAGGAGCGTGATAGTCTCCAGAAGTTGCCCGACACCCTCTAGGGCGTAGAACTCGGTCTGCACCGGCAGAATAAGATAGTCGGCCGCGACCAGAGCATTGACAGTCAGGAGCGACAGAGACGGCGGACAATCAATAATAATGTAGTCGTAGTCCTTTGCAATCTCGCTAACGATTTTTTTGAGTTGAGTAAATTTTTTATTGGTTTTGTGTAATTTTACTTCTGTGTTGGCAAGCTGCGGCACGGTTGGAGCGAGGACGAGGCCGGCGTATTTGGTCTTGATGAGGACCTTGTTAATCGGAGTGTCGCCGGCGAAGACCTCCACCATAGTCTTTTTGAGGGTGGATTTGTCTACGCCTAAGCCGCTGGTGGCGTTGCCCTGCGGGTCAAAATCTAATAAAAGGGTCTTTTTGCCAGACTTGGCCAGATAGTAAGCAAGGTTGATGCTGGTGGTAGTCTTGCCGACGCCGCCTTTTTGGTTGGTGATTGCGATTACCTCCGCCATGATAAGATTATATAGTATTCATAAGCAAAAAACAATCCCGTAGCGAGCAGTGCTGGGTGAATTGCCCTTCAGGGCAAGAGGAGTCGCCAAGACCCCTGGCTGTTTCTGCGAGTCTTGGGGTTGTTTTTTGCTTAAGCTATCTTTGTAATCTTAATTGTGCTGTATTTTTGGCGGTGGCCCATCTCTTTGTGGACGCGCTTTTTACTCTTGTAGCGGATGACACGGATTTTCTCGCCTTTGACTTGGCCCTCTACGACCTCAGCGGTGACTTTAGCGGCAACCGGGGTGCCGACGGTGGTTTTGTCGCCATCAATGACGAGGTAAGCCTCCAAGTCTAATTGCTTGGTGCCCTCTGGAAGGAGGTCAACGGTGATAGTGTCGCCCTCTTGGGCGATATATTGGTGCCCGAGAACCTGGATAACTGCTTTTTTACTCATAGAGTTATTTTATCACACAAACGAGTAAATTGCAAGGGCTTTCCTCGCAATCTACTCTTGGAGTGGTCGGGCTGGGCGGTCGTTTAGAGCGGTTGGGTTAGATGGTCTTGTTGATGGTCTTGCGGCTCTGGACATAATAGACTACCGCGATGACGAGCATAGTGCCGCCGACCAGGATGCCAACGACTTCAACCGGGCCAGTCTCAGGGAGCTCTTCTGGCTCGTCGGGCTCGGGGTCGCCTGGATCTTTTGGCCCCTCAACGGTTGTAGCGTTAAATACGTAGCGAATCCAGCCGGAATACTGGGTGCAGCCCGGGAGGACGCCGTCAAGGTCGTGCCAACCAATCATGGTGCCATTGGTGCTAAAGAGGTTGCTAGAGAGAATGCGGCCGCTGCCTGGGGGGTCGCTCATGCGGCTGGAATTGTTGTAGAGCTTGGCGCTGCCCGCAACGTAGCTGAGTGTGATGTCCTCATTGGAGATGACCCAAGCTTCGTCCCAGACGGCATCGGCGTTGTCGGCCATCAGTTCGCCGCGGATAATACCGACTTCTTGTGCGGCCAGCTCTGATGGGAAGGAAGCCTTGGCGCGGGCGCGGAACATGATGGCGGTTTGCGGCGAGGAGGTGTTGAGGTTGGCGGCCGCGTTATTGTGGAAGAACATCATGACCTCGTATTGCCTGCCGCCAGTGATGGCGAGCTGGTCTTGGTATTCGCCGCGACCGTATTCGCGGACCCAGACGAAGTTGCGCTCGTCACCGTTGGCAACCGCAGGAAGGTCGGTTTGATCGGTGATAGAGTTCCAGACCGCGCGAGGGGCCGGATTTTGCAGCGTATAAGTCTGACGGGCTGGGCCAAAGGATGGTCCTTCTGCGGATACGGTGGTGCCGATAAAGAGAGCGGTTGCGACTGTGGTAATCGCGAGGGCTAGCTCAACTAGAGCGCTCTTCCAGGTTTTGATTTTTGTTGTTTGTTTCATTTTTTGTTTATCCTTCCTTATATGCCTAATAGATCATTTAACCAATCGTCAATTTGTTCTTCGGTCATGTTATCTAGGTCGTTGGCGGTCATGCCCTCTTCTATCGGAATCTCGGTGGCGTCGGCCTCTTGTTGGCCCTCATAATCAGGCTCAAGCGAGATGACCTCGCCGGTCCCCTCGTCAATTTCGGCGTCATCCGGCATTGGAGGTTTGAGATCAGGGTCTTTTGGCTCCAAAGTAGGTTCGGGAGTAGGCTCTGGTGTTGGTTCGGGTGTAGGTTCTGGGGTAGGTTCGGGAGTTGGCTCAGGGGTTGGTTCTGGGGTTGGTTCTGGGGTAGGTTCGGGGGTAGGTTCGGGAGTTGGCTCGGGTGTTGGTTCGGGAGTAGGTTCTGGGGTTGGTTCGGGTGTAGGT
>WRKS01000075.1 GCA_009778015.1 Candidatus Saccharimonadota bacterium | reverse complement strand
AGAAGGCGCCGCCAACTAAAATACTCGTCAGCCCGGCCGACTCGGTCGCGGTAAACTTGGCCCCGCCGTGCAGTTCTACGTCGTTGCCGTCCTCGTCGGCTACGGTTGTTACGGTTGCTTCCGTTAGCGCCGTGCCAAACGCATAATAGCTGTCATCGCCGGCGCCAGCCTTGGCCTTTTGCCCGGCCTCAAACCAAGCTGCCACAACCTGCAAACCCTTAGCGGCTTCAATCGCCGCAAACATCGCCGACGCTGCCGATATCCCCAGCATCACTGAGCAAGGCGCCACTAAGGCCGAGGCAATACTGCTCGCCTTGCCGGCAATACTCATGGCCCGCGCTTTCAGGTCCGCGTCAATGCTTATTTTAGCGCTATTAAAATCAGCCGCCCTATTTGGCGTCCCCCCATCCACTACCGGCCTCGTAGCAGTAGGGTCGTTTAGATCGGCAGGGGGGTTGTTCGAATCATTTGGCACCCTGTCTTGCGTCGCTAACTCAACATTATTTTTTCTTACCCTGGCCTCTGCGACTTCTATTCGCGCCGCTGCTTCCCGGAAGTTGGCATTACCCTCCGTTCTGCCGATAAAGTCTCTAAATAAATTACGCGTCAAAGCGTTGCTTTTCAGAAAGAACGCCAATGCGCGATTAAACCACCCAGCCGTCTTGCCCTTCATGGTTCTGGCGCCCTTGTTAAAGCCGTTCCGCACGCCCGGATTCTCGCGGATCACCCGGCCAAACTCCACCTCGTTCACCGCCACCGTGTTGTCCCATCTTATAGTGCCGTCCGTATTAGTGTTGATTCGTCCGGTGTCTAGGTCCATCGCCGATCTTAGCTCAATGTTGCCATCCGCGCCGCGCACCAATCGCAGCCCCTCTGGCTCCAGACCCCGGTTCATTTGGGCTACTTTGTTCGCCGACAGCGTGTTGCGCCTGCTAAAAGTGGTCATCGCCGCCGCGTTGTCTTTGCCAATCGCCCGTCTAATCAGCCTAGCGCCGCGCAGTTCGGATGTCGTGTTAAAAGAGTTCTTAATATCAATCGCATTTTCAATTAGGTGGATCGGCAGCAAACTAGAGACGCCCATAAACATCACCGCGACAATGCCGGTTATGCCGCCGATGGCAAAGAGCGGTTTATTATTACGTTCGCCGCCAGTGCCGTTGCGCAGCCGGCTCAAGAACCGCCCTGCTGGCGTTGCTTTGGCTGCTGCCGCCGCGACCCCGCCGCCCGCCTTGTCGCCCGCGCCCTTGGCGCCGCTATTGTATCTTGGCGTGTGCTGCCCTGCCGCGCCGTTTTCGGCTATATCGGTGCTACCGCTAGTCGTCTTGTCCTTAACTTCTGGTGCTCCGGAACTCGCGGATTTTTCCGCACCCGCAAAATCGTTCGCGGCTTTTTCGGCGCGTTTCTTGCTCGGGTCCTCAGGCTTACCTGCGGCCTCCCCGCCGTAAATACCCCCATAGCCTGTTTTTGGAATTACCCTCGCCATTTACCTTTATGATAACATACTTTCTTATTCTTGCAAAACCATAAGCAAAAACAAACACCCCATGTCGGGGCGCTTGTTTGATTATGCTTGTGTCGGTTACTGGTATTGCAGCAGTAGCTCCAAGATGTCTTGTAGTAGATTGGGCGATGTGTAAATTGGCGGGGCACCTTCAAAGCCAAAGCCGCCCAAGTCACCCAGCGAATTGTCGCGCGTTGAAAAGTTCAACGTCCGCGCGCGCCCATCGCCCGACATGGTAACACCAAGACTCGTTAGCGGGTCGCCCGGCGCTATACATTCGGATAGCTCATGTAGCCCATCCGCCGATAGCCCCAGTAGTTGCCCATAGCTGTCACCCATACCTGCCATCATGTCATATAGAAACCTGGCCAGTCCCGCGGTATATATACCACTGCCACTAATCTTGGTCGCGTAGTCCGGTAGCTGCTCAAAGGTAAAGCTAATAGTCGGCGCTCCCGAGTTGCTCGCGCAGCGGAGGCCGATGTGCACGCTATAGAGGTCGTCTTGAAAATTGTCTTTCAGTATCGCTTCCAGCCTAATCACAACTACGTCATTAGAAAACATCGCACCGCGCGAATCAACCTGCGCCGTGTACATTGCAAACCCATTCGGCAGGTCCTCTGCGAATTCCCTTACCGGCACGTCTTCGGCCCATCTTGGGGTGTTTGCCGGTGTTTCTACTATTGGGGGTTCTGGGTCGTTCGGCGCCGTCGGCGCGCTATCGGCCGGCTGGCTTGAGCTTGGTGGGTTGTCTACGCCAGGGATGCCCCCGGCTCCTAGCTGCGACGCAGCTTCTTTGCTGCACGCCGAGAGAGCCACCATAATTAGTGCTGTTAAAATTAGAATCGCCATTTTCATTGCCAATTCCTCCTTCACATAATCAAGTTAAGGTTACGCCCCAGGGGTCGGCCCCTAGGACACTCTCACCCATTATATCACACTAGCGCCCAAAAGTCAAGTTAGGCCAGCCACCAGCCCTACAGCTAAACCCAGCCACCCACTCCAAGCCACCGCCTACTCAGGCCACTCGCTAGCTAATTCCCCGAAACAATCTCGTATTCGTCCTCGTCCAGCCCTTGCCCGGCCAGCCAGTCCCTCACCTCCGCCGAATAAGCGGCGAACTTTTCCGGCGTCGCCAAAATCCCATCGCGCGGAATCTCAAAAATCGTCAGCCTAAATGTCAGCTTCGGGTTAGCCTCGGTCGGCAAAGCAAACAGCGTCAACTCATAAAAGTTAGTCTGATGCGGAAGCTTGGCCAAAACCGGGAACTGCTCCCCGACCGCTTGCTCGCGCTCGGTCGCCCTTTCGCTCATCACCGAATCCAAAATCAAGCTGTCATCTGGGTGGTCAATATACCACTGATAGTTGCCGTCCAGCGGCAAAAGCGCCATCAAAATCCGCGCGGCGTCGTTACGGCGAATCGTCACCTGTTGCTTTTCGTCGCCAAACCCCTCACGCGAAACGCTTATCTCGTAATCGCCCGGTCGGACGAGCTTAACCCCACGATTCTTGATCGGCGCGCCATCAAGATAAATCTGCGCATCAAACGGCGCCACAACCAGCGTAATTGTCGCCGAATACAATGTCCGATACGCAAACAGAACGAATAGCCCCAAAACCACCATAGCGAGCAACGCGAAGATCCCATAGCGAACGATGCGGGACATTATTGCGTCCTCCTAAATATCCTATAAGTGCCTCGGTTGTCGCTAAAGTAAACACCGCCCCGCTCGCCGGTCCGCGCGCAAGACGAGATGCTCCCGCCCGACGGCGACGACAGCATGCCCGAATAACTCCTACAGTTGGTCGCCGGATCACGGCTAGCGTGCGCCATTTTCGGCTGGCCGTTGTCGTTCACAAAAATCATGATGTGCCCGTTCAAAACAAAGACGTCGCCATCCTGCAAGTTGGAGACATTCCGGAGGTTCGGGATTTCGGTATATAACGGGCTGTTGGCAAGGTAGTTCAATTGGTTGGATGTGCCGCAGCATGGGAAGCTTGTGTCAGCGCCCGACGCCCGCATCACTGTAGCCACAAACGCGTCGCACGACGCCCCGGCGCGGACGTAAGCGTCAGGGTTGCCAAAGAACCCAAAGCCCGAGAGAGCGCTAAAGTATTCTGGCCGTGGATTATTTGCTGGTTGCGAGCGCATGCCGTCCCACGAGAACGCCAATATCGTGCTCCGAAGGTCTT
>WRKS01000074.1 GCA_009778015.1 Candidatus Saccharimonadota bacterium | reverse complement strand
CCGGTGTCAGCTCCGGCATCGCCGACATCGGCACCGCTGAGGCAGGCGACAAGCGCGGCATCAGGGATGGCGAGCGCATATTCTTTTACAACGACAAAGAAAACTGGTGGAGCCGCGCCGGCGGTATCAAGTCCACGCCAATCGGCGACCCTTGCGGCCCAGACAGCGAGGTCTTTTATGACTTCGGCGAAGAAGCCCATGACCCCAACTTCGGCCACGCCCACCCAGCCAGCGACAGCGGCCGCTTTATGGAAATCGGCAACCAAGTCTTTATGCAATATCGCCGCTTGCCTGACGGCAGTTTTGAAGAGCTCACACAGAAAAACGTTGACTTTGGCGGCGGCCTAGAACGCATCGCCGCAGCCTGTATCGGTTCGGCTGATGTCTTTAAGACCTCCCTATTTACCCCAATTATTAAAGAGCTGGAGAAACTCTCCAAGACCAAATACTCAGACTGCCGCGCCGAAATGCGCGTCATCGCCGACCACCTCCGCGCTAGCGTCTTTTTGGTTTCGCAAGGTTTGGCGCCCAGCAACAAAGAACACGGTTATGTCCTCCGCCGCCTCTGCCGCCGCGCCGTCCTCAAGGCGCACAAATTAGGCCTCAAAGAAAACTTCTTTGCCAAGATCGTGCCAATTGTCGCCAGGATCTACCAAGATTCCTACCCAGACCTCGCCAAAAACCAAGAGGCGATCATCGCGACTCTCAGCCGCGAAGAAGCCCAATTTAACAAGACTCTTGCTCGCGGCATGAAAGAGCTAGAAAGAGCAGCCAAGGGCGCTAACCTGACCGGCGCAAAATTGTTTACTTTACAAGACACTTTTGGCTTCCCACTAGAGCTCTCGCTAGAAGTCGCCGAGGAACGCGGCATCAAATTAGCCGCCAACTGGCAAACCGAGTTTGAGGCCAAACTCAAAGAGCAACGCGAACGATCGCAAACCGCAACCAAAGGCATGTTTAAAGGCGGCCTTGCCGACGATTCCGATTTAACCATCAAATACCATACCGTCGCCCACTTGTTGGACGCCGCGCTCCGCAAAATTGTTGATAACCAAATCGGCCAAAAGGGCAGCAACATCAACGCCGAACGCTTGCGTTACGACTTCTCGTTAGACCGCAAAGTCACGCCGGACGAAATTAATGACATTGAAGCGCTAGTCAACGACTGGCTGGAAGCCGACCTCCCGGTCACACATAAAGAATATGATACGGATTATGCCTTTGAAAAATTGAACGCACACGGCGTCTTTAGAGACAAATACGGCGACAAGGTGACCGTATACACTATCGGCGGCAATGTCGCACAAGACGAGGCAACAGAGGACGCTACCCATCCAATCGTCAGCCGCGAGATCTGTGGCGGCCCCCACGTTACCCATACCGGCGAGATACTAGAATCTGGCCGCTTCAAAATCACCAAAGAAGAAGCCTCTTCCGCCGGCGTCCGTAGAATCAAAGCTGTTTTGGTCAAATAGCTTACCCAAGTCTTTTGCACTGCTTATATTGTTTACACAAACCTTTTAAACAAAATAACTGATTTAGACAAAGCTTTGGCGTGGGCTAACTGTCGCTAAACAATTTACTCAAACCTTTACCGCGGCCTATCTAATTTTAGGCAAACCTTTAGTAAAGCTTATCTATTTTGCACAAACCTTTAGCATCGCCTCTTATCTGTTACCGAAGCGTGTTAAGTAAATTAGACGAAGGTTTTGGGGCTCAACCCAGTGCTTGCCTAGCATTATTCGCCGCTTCGTCCGCCGCTTCGTTGCCGATATCGCCCACATGCCCGCGCGTCCACTCAATCTTCGGCCTCGCCTCTCTATATAATATATATAGCTTTCGCACGAGGTCCAGATTCTGGATTTCACCCCTGGTTGACTTCTTCCAGCCTTTGGCTTCCCAAGCAGGAGCCCATTTGGTCAAAACATTACACCAGAACTGGCTATCTGTTATGATTCTGTAAGGTTTGCCGCTCTTTTCGCCCTCTTTGATTGCCACCCCTAGGGCGTAACCCTCCATCCGGATATTAGTAGTATCAAGTGCCGCCCCTGCGGCCACCACTTTACCCTCGCCCTCTTTCGGTTTACTGGTATATAATACCACTGCCCAGCCTCCCTTACCGGGGTTAGGGGCCGCGCTCCCATCTGTATAGTATGTATTCATAGGTATATTATATCATGCCCCTACCCCCGCTAGGGGGAAATGTGATAAGCTAGTCGCTAGGCATATCTTAAGTGCCAAGAGCACGGTTTTAGCCCAGGGGTACGCCTATTGCCTTTTTTTATATATTATGTTATAGCATGGCCAGGCCTAGTTATGTGAAACACGCCCTCTCGGACGTGTTTCACGGTATTTAATTTAACACAAGATACCTAACCTCACCCCCCACATACATTTAGTAGCCTAATAGTATGGTGCGGTGGGAGATGAAGCCTTCAGCCATGTCCTCGCCGGTACGTCGGCTATGTGTGAATAGCCCGGATTCAGGAAACCCTGAACGCCCACCAAACATAAACCACGGGTCCGTAAGCACGACCGAATATATTTGATTGTTGTTCCAGTTACCTAAAAGAGCATTGCGAGAAATAACTTCTGATAGATTAGCGCCAAAGAACTGCGATTTACCCATCAGGCTGCCGTTTCGGATCGCAGTTACGTCGCTCACGCCGAGTTGGCCAACTCGGCGTGGATAGCGTTGATGCTATATGGAATGGCGGGCTGGCAAATAATAAGTCCTTCTTTGGGGGCGCCTTAGCAGAAGTAACGGCACGCAATGATGGCAACGGCGCTTGGCATGATGGTCTGGCTCATTCTGTTTCAGAGGCTTATTCTATCTCCCGTCGGGGCGGCCAATCAGCTAACAGTGCTACTGCAGGCGTTTTTACCTATCACTGGGAGGCCGGCAACACTAACAACCCGACCTCCCACCGCACCATACTATTAGGCTACTAAATGTATGTGGGGGGTGAGAAAAGCCGCCAGTTGCCTGGCGACTTTCTTGTTATTGATTACTATGGTTAGATTTATCTAGCAGACTACTACTGTCAATCCCGATATTCTTGAGCGGATTTTTAATGATATCAAGCGATGATATCATATCACACCGACGGACAATATGCGCTTCTTTTGAAAGAGCTGTCTTCTCTACACGGTGTCTGTGCGGTGCCAGATGGCCAAAAGGGATATGAGACGAGATAATATTTCTTACCTTGTCGTTGCAATCGCTCCCGACCAATTCTGGAAAATCACGTGCGGCGTTTTCGGCCGCGGTAAATCCATGCGTAAAGAAGTGCAGCTCAAAGAACCCGACTCCGCCATCGCCACCCCACTTGAGGTCGCAAAAATGCCAATCATACAGATAGTAGTCATGGAGCAACCCGCCGATGGCCGCTGCGCGACAATCAAGTCCTTTCTTTTTTGCCATCTGGTAAGCCCGTAATGACACCTCAAGCGAGTGCGTAAAAGTTGAGGTGTTCTGATGGTGCTGGAAAGCACGAAGCCGCAAGAACTTATCTGAGGACAAGATTGGATAGGTAATCTCAAGATAGTCTGCGGGCAATTGGCTCAAACGCTCCATCACAGAGTCGCTTTCGGAAAGCATAAGCGGTGTCCTTTCAAACAGCCGATTCGCGCGATACAGCACGATCTTGTCGCCGGCCTTTCCGGCAGCAGTAGCTATAGCTTGATAGAATTTGCGGCGTTCTTCGGAGTCTCTTACAAGCTGCCCCAATTCCACCGAGCTTATACCGCGTATATCATCTATCTCCAAGAGAGCCGGACAACGCG
>WRKS01000073.1 GCA_009778015.1 Candidatus Saccharimonadota bacterium | reverse complement strand
CTCTACCACCACGCTCGGATCGTCCGGGTTGACCACCGCCGGGAACCCCAGCTGATAATCTATCTTGGCACCATTATGCAAACAGAAGGTCACCACCTTTGGCGCATTAACCTCGTCAAAATTGAGGTGAAAGCTCAACGTCTTGCCGTGATCGCCAATCTCTGCCAAATCGCCCGGTTCTGCACCCGGAACCGTCGCGTTGACAATCATTAGCTGCGCCCCCGGCTTGTAATTGGCCGTTCCAAAATGCTCATGCTGGCCGGTAATTGCCGCATACGCTAAACCGGTCGCCAAAAAACCTGCAAAAAACAAGTAAATAAAGATTAGTTGCGTTTTATGGCCAAAGATGAAATGCCGGAATGAACCGAAGCCTTTTAGCCCCGCCATCTTATTGCTCCGAATAGGTTATGGTAGCCGACATTATCTCGCTTGTCGTGGCAGTCGGCTCGGTCGTCCATTGCACCGTGATTTCCAGCGGGCCACTGCTTTGGCCCGGCCCCAAGACCAAGCCGTTGATGCTCGGCCAGCCTACTACCACACCATTGCTCGGCGCATCCACTACCACCATGGACCCCAATACTTGTGTGCAGTTGCCTACGTTCTGGATCTGGAACTGCACCTGCTTTGCCGTTGCGCCATAGGTCAAGTCCGTCGCAAAGCTCAGGGTGTTCCTCGTCGCCGCGTCCACGGCCGCCGTAATCGTGCTATCAGTCTGGAATATATTGGTGCTACTTGGATCAACATTAGTTGCCGCCTCAATATTTAGGCGGCAGTTAGCGTTGCGCCCTACCGAACCGCTCAAAGTAAAAGCACCCGTTGCCGCGGCATAAACCGCACCGGCGACAAGGAAGAAAGACGCCGTAACCATGGGAACCATCAGTTTGCGCGCCTTAAATTTCTTCCTTATCGCCATTTATGTTATCCTGTTTATTTTAACGAACCGGCCCAGCCGCTTAGTTGCTTGCTTGAGCGTAGTTGATGGTTGCCGTAAACTCAACCGTAGTTGTGTCGCTGGTCTCTGCCGCGTCCCACTCAACACTAATGGTTGACATCGTTGTGCAGGTGGTCTCGCCTGGGAGTAAAGTTACCCCGTTGAGGTTAGTTGGCATCGTGATGTTGACACCCGTGCCACCGGTGATTGATGGCACCGACATATTAGCCAAGGTTGCCCCCAAAGTACCGACGTTCTCTACGCAAAAAGTGATGTCTTGCGTCGCGCCTGGTTTTTCCAACTCTACCTCAAAAGTAAGGTTGTTTTTGTCGGCCGAAACCGAAACCGAGCAATCTGCCGCGTCCACACCTACGGCACATGACTGGTTGATGATATCCAAATCAACTTCGCCGCTTCGGTTAATGGTACCACCGAAGGTTAACACGCCCGAGGTTGCCGCCCAAACGATACCACCAAGCAGGAATACACCTGCGCCGGCTACTATGCCACCGACTTGTTTTTGTGTTAGACCGCCTTTTTTCATGTTCTTTGCCATTCTTTAATTTCCTTTCTTAATGACACTTATGCTTTAGAATACCATAAGCGCTTCTCTCTTGTCAAGTGCTTTTCAACTTTTTACGCGTTTCTATGTATTTTATGGTATAATCAAACTAAGTGGGTTTACATTAAAAGGAGGTGAGATGGTTGGAATCTCGCGTCAATCTCGGTGCGATTATCGCACTCGTAACATTGGTCATACTGGGGCTCGGTGTCCACGTGACACCCTGGTTGGTGGTTACTGTCATAGCATTTACCATCGTCCTTATCTACGCCGAAATCAAATCTTGGTTTAGCTGGCGCAACAACAGCCCCCGCGACAAATCTGTTTCTACCCTGCTGCTGGGCAGCTTCACCCTGGCGTTTTTGACCGCCGGTGCTATCGCTTTATCGGTCTTGGCCATCGGCAATATGCGTTTTGTGATTGGTGTTTTTGTTATCGCCTACGGCTCGGACACCGCAGCTATTCTGGTAGGCCGCGGCTGCAGCGACTGCCCTGTCATCGGCCGTAGCAAACGGCCCATCTTCAAGTTCGCACCCAGCAAGACCCTGGCCGGTTTCCTCGGCGCCGCCTTGTTCGGTCTGTTCTGCACCCTGGCGCTCGGTAGCATTGGGCTGCTGCCAGCGCGACCCCTTACTTTACTGTCGCCGCTCATCGTTATCGCGGCCGACCTGCTCGGCTCGGGTTACAAACGCCGGTTCGGCATCAAAGACAGCGGGGAAATTATGGCCCAGTATCACCAGAACGACAGTGGCCGCGAGGCTTGGTTCTCGCGTCTCTGGCGCGGCATGCTCCCGCACGGCGGCTTTTTAGACCGCTTCGGCTCGGTCCTGCTGTTGGCACTTTTCATCTACCTCATCGCAAATTGGGGCGCCTTTTTCTAAGGCGCCTTCAAACTTGCTGCCCCAAAACTCTTAACTATTCCTTATCCCCCTAAAGCTTTTTACGCTTTTTCAGCTTAGGCGTCGGCGTCGCCTGCTCCAAAATCGCCACCGCCTCTTGCGCGAGGTCTCGGTTGTCAATATCCAAAATATACCGCTCGCTCGCGCCCTCATACGGAAACCCGCGCTCGGCGTTCGCCATCAACTCGTCCAGCTCCGGAACCATCTTTACATATACCTGATCATCGCAGACCAACACAATCGGCTTTTCGTTAACATAAACGCAATATTCGCCAAACATTTTGCGCATCCTTAAGTCGCCTAGGCCCTCTAGTTGGCCCATCACAAACTCCACAAAATCAATACTTGACGCCATATACAATTATTATAACATATGGTATGATATAGGTTATGGAGAGCCAAACATCAACAGCCCCGCAAACTATCGCTATCATCGGCCAAGGTGCTTACGGCTCAGCGCTCGGTCGCGTCATGAGCGGCAAGGGTCACACCGTCAGATTTTTTGACAAGAACCATCCCGGCCTGCCTGCCAAATACCCGCCGCTCGCCGACGTCCTCGCTGGCGCCACCGTCATTATCCTCGCTATCCCCAGCCAATTCGTGCCAGAATTCTTGCCAACCATCCCGGCCGAATTTAGAAATTTGCCGTTTATCTCCGCCGTTAAGGGCATCTTGGACCCTGCCGTCTTTACCGGCTTCCCCGAATACGCCATCCTTTCCGGCCCGGCTTTTGACACCGACCTTGACCGAAAACTGCCAACCACCCTCACCGCCAGCGACCCCATCGTGGCAAATCTGCTCGCCACCGACTGGTTGACGATTGAACTAACCAGCGACATCATCGGCGTCATGGCCTGCGGCGCGCTTAAAAACTGCTATGCTATCGGCGCCGGCTTCCTAGAGCTGCAACCCGACACGCCGACCTTTGACGAATATATCGCTAAAACCCTAAACGAGTTAAAAACCGCTATCCAAATCCTCGGTGGCCACCCCGAAACCGCCGACCTCGCTTGCGGCATCGGCGACCTTAAGCTCACTTGCGGCTCCAATAAAAGCCGCAACTATCAATTCGGTCAAATGCTCAATAATGCAGAATTAAACCAAGATTCACTCTTGCTCAATGCTCCAACTAACGTTCTTTCGCCAAACTCTTCTCCCAAGAAAGATTTGCAGACCACCGAAGGCCTCACTACCCTACGCACCCTACCGAAAGATCTTAAGCGGCTTCCTATCCTTCACGAGCTTATACTGCTCACCCGGAACGAGAGTGATACTCTCAATATCGGGGATATAAACCCTATTTAGCAGCCGCCCCATCGCGGCGAACCCCGAACTCTCCGCAAATTTGGTCACGCCATCCGACAAAATCAAAGAGGTTTTACCATCGGTCCAGAAACCAAAAGCATGCGGCT
>WRKS01000072.1 GCA_009778015.1 Candidatus Saccharimonadota bacterium | reverse complement strand
GCCACCGCACCATACTATTAGGCTACTAAATGTATGTGGGGGTAGAACGGGTGCATCATCACACGAAAGTTCCCATATTCTCAGAGCCTGGTGCATCGGGGCATATCAAAGCCCAAAAACGCCCGGAACAGAACCCTCAAAGAGCCGTTAAAAGCCATGCTTATGATCCCCGGACAGCAAGAAACCCCTATAAATAGGGGTTTCTTGGCGGTTTGAGTTTCTATCAAACCTGTAGTCTTAATATGGTTGCGGGGGTTGGATTTGAACCAACGACCTTTTGGTTATGAGCCAAACGAGCTACCGGGCTGCTCTACCCCGCGATGTTACCCAACAATTATATACAACAACCCGCGGAAAGTCAAGCGCGCGGCGCGGCTAGAGGCGGGCGAGTGCCAAACGGATTACTTCGTTTAGAGGCGGGTGAGCGCCAAACGGATTGCCTCGTTCCAGGAATCAAGCGGGACCGGGACTTTGAGTAATTCGTCAACCGTCATTTGGTATTTGACTGCCGCGGCGAGGGCTAGAATCATGCTTTCGGCTTCGGGCGCGATGATTTTGGCGCCGATAATCCGCGCTTTGACGTCGGATAACACACAAACAAAACCGTCGCCGCCGGCAATGCGGCCGCGCGGGATTTCAGATAAGAGCACGACGCTTTTTTTGTAGCGCGCGTTCTTGAGCCTCAGTTCGGTTTCGGTGGCGCCAATCCGCGCATAGGAGGGCGTCAAACCTAGGGTGCGAGGGCTAGAGGCGCCCGACATAATTGGCGCGTTACGGCTGATAATGGACAGCGCCGCTGTCTTGCCCATCAACATCGCCAGGTCGCTTGGCACATCATCCACGCAAGTGCCGGCTGCATAGACGCGGCTGTTGGAGGTGGTAAGCCCGCGGTCCACGACAATGCCATTTTTGCCGATTTTGACCCCGATTGTATCCAGCCCTAAGGCCTCAACGTTGGGCAGTTGCCCGGTCGCCAGGACCACTTGCGAGGTGCCGGTAATCGGCAGCGATTTTTTGGTGTTGCCGCGCCGCAAAATTAGTTCTTTTTCGCCGACGCTCTCTACCTCGGCACCGAGCACGGTGCTGACGCGGCCCAATTTGGCAAACATCGCGCTGTAAAAGCGGCCGACTTCTTCATCCTCATTGGGGAGCAGGCGGTTCTCGCGGTCAATCAGGACCACTCGGAGCCCCAGTTTGGTGGCATAATAGGCCATTTCTACGCCGCTCATGCCGGCGCCGATAATCATTAGCGTCTTAGGCAGCCGGACAGCGGTCCAGACATCGGTCGGGGTCCAGATTTTGACCTTGTTTGCGACGGTAATGCCGCCTTGGTTTAAGGTGCTGCCGGTGGCGATAATATAACGGGTGGCGGCGAGGCGTTTTTTGCTTTTGGGCGCTCCGCCTTTGGCTTTGCTGGCCGCTTCGTGAGTGCTCACTACCTCTACCTCGCCGTCCACAAAGCGGGCGCGGCCTTTGATGATTTCTACGCCATCGCGTTTGATAGCCTCTTCGCCCCAGTAGCCCTCAACGTTTTTGACAACCTCGTTTCGCTCGCGCTCCAGGCCGGCTAGGCTGAGGCTCATAGTGCGCTTTTTAGCGCCAAAGCGCTGGATGGCCTCTAATGAAAACATGGCGCGCACGGCATTGAGGCCGATTTCGGCCGGCACGTCATAATTATAAATATATTCGCCGCCGAGCTTGCCTTGCTCTACAACTCCAACGCGGCGGCCGGATACGGCGACGGTTTTGGCAGCGGTCAGCCCGGCGATACCTCCACCGATTACCAGAACATCAAATTTGTTTACTGTTTCCATGTCACCCACCTTATCTCTCATATAATTGTATCATAGTTTCGGTAAAAATCAGCCATGTCGGGCGAGAATTTACGGATTTCGTTTTCGGCGCAGCGGAGGAGCTCTTGGTGCGAGGCGAGCTTGGAGAGCGCTAACCGCTCGCAAGCCCCATTGACGCGGTCGGCGAGCAAGGCGACCTCGGCCTCTGGTAGCTCAAAGTCGGAACAGACTGCCAGGAACTGGTCGTAGTAGGTTATCATGCTGCCCCCGATAAATTAGTCGTAAACTTTATCATAATACCTCCGATAACTGAATCATAGACTTTATCATACTGTCTCCACTAGCTTAAAGACGATAATAAAAATAGAGAAAATCAAGAACATGGCGCCGCTCATTGCCTTGATAAAGCGTTGATGGCGGTTGCGGAAGGTCTGGATTTCGCCAATGGTGGCGATTTTGTGGGTAAAACAGCGGACAAAGATAAGCGGCAGGACCGAGATAATCACATAGCCGGCAAGCGCCACCAGCTCCCAACCCCCCGGCAAGTTAAGGAGAGCGGCGCTGGCGACCAGCATGACCGGCAACAAAAAGAGCAGCTCGCCAAAGGTGGAGAGCACGCCGAGCAAAAAGCCCTCGGACGGGTTTTTGGTTTCACGCGCTCGCTCGCCGATGAACTTGGCGACTGACCGCGGCAACCAGAGTTCGGTGGAGTTCTTGCGGCGGTAATAGACGGTCCAAATGAGAATGGCAACCAAGAATATCGCAACGGCTAGCGCCAAGTAAAACTCGCGCGCGCGGTGCAAGTCAAAAGTGTTAGAGAGCACAAAGGCCATCGCGGCGAGCACCAGCAAGCTCATCACCCCGACACCGGCGATAAACGAACTAACAAGCGTGTGCGTGTTGCGATGCACCTTTCTTTGGGTCTTGCCGTGATGGTAAAGCAGGACCACGCAACCGAGGCCAAGCTGCAGCATAGCGTGGATGCAAGCCGCGAACAAAACTATCACGACATTTACCAGCAACCCACTATTAACCATGTTTTTATGATATCATATAAGCATGATAGATTTCAAGACAAGCATAAGCGTGCCGAAAATGGATTGGGGCCCGCATCTCGCCGCGCTTTCCGCCGCCGGCATGGGCGGCTGGGCTACGGTGCAGGACCCCGACCCAAGGCTCGCCGACTATGTGGCGCAAATCAAGAAGAACGCCGAAGTGTTGGTGGTGATTGGTATTGGCGGTAGTTTCTTGGGGGCCAAGGCGCTCTTAGACGCCATCCCGCGCGAGTCTAAGACCGAGGTGGTTTTTGCCGGCACGAGCCTTAGCCCGCACGAGATGACGCAGGCGTTGGAGCAAGTAGGCGAGCGTGATTTTTGCATTAATGTGATCAGCAAGTCAGGTAGCACGCTAGAGACCAATATCGCCTTTGATATTTTTTACCAAAAGCTAAATCAAAAATACGGCCACAACGCCAACTCGCGCGTTTATGCCACGACCGGGCGGAGCGGCGCGTTGTTTCAGATGGCGAGCGAGCGCCACTGGTCTTGGCTGGAGATTCCGGAGAACATTGGCGGCCGTTATTCGGTTTTGACTAGTGTCGGGCTATTACCTTTGGCGGTGGGCGGCATTGAGATTAAAGACCTCTTAAACGGTGCTAAAAACTACGCCGCGGATATTTCTAAGGCGCTGGATTACGCGGCGGTGCGCGTCCATTTACATAACGAGGGCTACATCGCTGAGGCGATGGCGACCTTTGAACCGGAGTTGCGTTATTTTACCGAGTGGTGGAAGCAGTTGTTTGGCGAGTCTGAGGGCAAGAATAAGATGGGGCTATTGCCGACTTCGCTGATTTACTCTACAGATTTGCACTCGCTGGGCCAATATATTCAAGATGGCAACCCGAAGGTCTTTGAGACTTTCTTGGAGGTGACGCCGGTAGAAAGCGGCATTCAGATTGCCGGTGTCCGCAAGCTGGAGGGCAAGGATTTGACTGAGGTCAACCTAGCGGCGCTAAAAGCAACGGTTGCGGCCCATGCCACAGTCCGGCCAGTAACCGAGATTAAAATGCGCGGCAAAACAGCCGCCGACTTTGGCGCTCTGAT
>WRKS01000071.1 GCA_009778015.1 Candidatus Saccharimonadota bacterium | reverse complement strand
TTATGGGTAGTTGATACGCATTGGCGCGCTTTTAAGCGCCCGATGTAGCACACATAAACAACAAAAACAAATAAAAACGCGCCGGGTGGGCGCGTATCAACTTTATGATATAATTAAGGTATGGAAACGATTTTAACTGGGATACGAGTAAATGGCGAGTTGACACTAGGTAATTTGCTAGGGGCGCTGTTGCCGATGGCGAGGCTTTCGGAGCAATACAAGGCGACGCATCAAATTAATGTTTTTGTGCCGGATTTACACACGATTATAGCCGATGTGGACGGCAACTTGGCGGATAACACGATGAAGAGCTTGCGTTACTACGCGGCGGCGGGGTTGGATTTGGGCCACGAGAATATCCGGATTTACCGCCAGAGTTATGTGTCGGCGCATTCGGAACTTTGCTGGATTTTGGATTGCATAGCGACGATGGGCGAGATGGGGCGGATGACCCAGTTTAAAGAGAAGTCGGAGGGCCGCGATAGTGCTAATGTCGGCATCTTTAACTATCCGGTTTTGATGGCGGCAGACATTTTGCTCTACAGCGCTAAATATGTGCCGGTGGGCGAGGATCAGTTCCAGCATTTGGAGTTGACCCGCAACTTGGGTGAGCGATTTAATAACAAATACGGCGAGGTGTTTAGGTTGCCGGCGACCACGGCGGAACAAGCGGCGTTTATGAAGGGTCTAGCGGCGGAGGGCGGCAAGGCGGACGGCATCCGGATTCGCGACCTCTTGAACCCGGAGAAAAAGATGAGCAAATCGTCGCCCGCCGAAAACAGCAAGATTATGATGAGCGACTCCCCCGAGGCAGCAGCGAAAAAGATTATGAGCGCCGCGACCGACAGCGTTGGCAAGGTGCAGTTTGATATGTTTAACCAGCCTGGCATCTCTAATTTGTTGCAGATTTTGGCGCTTACGACCGGCGACACTCTAGAGAGCGTGGTGGCGCGCTATAGCGGCGAGACCAACTACGGCGATTTCAAGCGTAAAGTGGCTGAGGCGGTGGAGCTATTTATGACCGATTTTCAAGCTCGCGAGGCCGAGGTGTCCGACGCGGATATTTTGGCGGCATTTCTGCGTGGCGAAAAATACGCCAACCAAGTCGCGAACGCTAAGTTGCTGGAGGCGCAAAAGGCGATTGGGTTGCGCTAGCCTGGGGCTGTGTCAAGGCGGTTAACTAGGCGAGCAGCTTGGCGAATTCGCTTTCGTTGATGATTTTGAGGCCGAGTTTTTCGGCTTTGGTACGTTTGCTGCCGCCGCCGGTGCCGGCGACCAGATAGTCGGTGCTGCTAGAAACACTGCCGGTGACTTTGCCGCCGTTGGAGATGATTTCGTCGGCGACAGTCTCGCGCGAGCGGGTGAAGGTGCCGGTCAGGACAAAGGTGAGGCCGGCGAGCTTAGTGCCGACTGTCATGGGGGTGGGGTCTACGCCGTAAGCCTTGAACTTATCTAGCATGGCTAGGTTGTCCGGATCTCGGAACCAGAGCAAGAGACTCTCGGCGACTTTGGCGCCAACGCCGTCAATTGCGACGAGGTCATCCAGCGTCGCGGTTTTGATGGCGTCTAACTCGCCAAAATGGGCGACCAAATCGTGCGCGGTCCGGACGCCAACTTGCGGAATGCCGAGGCCGGCTACGAATTTATCTAGCGGCGCTTTTTTGCTGGCCTCAATACTGGCTAGTAATTTGTCGGCGCTGACGGCGCCGTAGCCGTCTAGGCGCGCAACCTCGTCGGCCTGAAGATTATAGAGGTCGGGGAGGCTTTTGACTAGGCCTTTGTCTACTAGCTCGGCGCTGGCTCGGGTGCCTAGCTCTAGGATGTTCATGGCTTCGCGGCTGGCAAAATAAGAGATGGCGCGGGTCAATGTGGTAGAGCTTCCGCCTTCTAGGCGCCAAGCGACGCCGTCGCGCTTGAAGGTGTCCTTGGGGAAGGAGCGTTTGAGCTCCGCCGCAAAATCAAAGCGCTTGGTGCCGTCGGGGCGGAGGCGCATAATCACCTGCTTGACTTTCGGGATGATGTCGCCGGCTTTATAGACGACAACGGTGTCGCCGATGCGAATATCTTGTTTTTCTATTTCGTCGGCGTTGTAGAGACTGGCGTATTGGACGTTGGACCCGGCGATATTGACCGGGTTGAAAAAGGCGACCGGGGTGACGACGCCGGTGCGGCCGATAGAGAGCACGATGTCTTTGATTTGGCTGACGTTTTCCTCGGCGGCGAATTTGTAGGCGGCGGCACCTCTGGGCGCCTTGCCGGTAACGCCCATTTGGGTAAAGATGGCTTTGCTGTTGACTTTGACGACGGCGCCGTCGGTGTTAAATTGGAGTTTGTCGCGGTTGCTCTCTAGGCTGTGCAGGCGTGTGATAAGATCGTGGAAGCTGCTGCAAACGCTCTCTACGCCAGAGGTCCGGAAGCCGAGTTCGCGCAGTTGCTGGTAGGCGCCGCTGAACGAAGCAGGCTGGGGCTCAATCAAATCGTAGGCGATAAAGCTGAGCGGCCGGCTGGCGACAATCCGGCTGTCTAGCTGGCGGATTGTGCCGGCGGCGAGATTGCGGGGGTTGGCATAAGGAGCCTCGCCGGCTTGCTCGCGCTCGCGGTTGAGCTTAGTAAAATCTTCTTTAAAGATGACGATTTCGCCCCTAACCTCAAGTTTGGCCGGGGCGTTTTGTAGCTGAGAGGGGACGTTGTTGATAGTTTTGACGTTTTCGGTGACATCCTCGCCGATTTTGCCGTTGCCGCGGGTGATGGCGCGGATAAGTTGGCCGTTCTCGTAGGTGAGGGCGCAGGCCAGGCCGTCCATTTTGATGTCGGTAAAGAAATCAGCGGCACCGGCCGCAGCGGCTTTGTCAAACCAGCTTCTGAGTTCGGCTTCGTCAAAGACGTCGGCCAGCGAAATCATGGGGGTAGAATGAGCGATTTTGGTAAAGCGGTCCAGCGGGCTGCCGGCGACTTTTTGAGTGGGGCTGTCGGCAGTGATGAGAGAGGGGTATTTGGCCTCAAGTTCGGAAAGCTCGTGCTTGAGACGGTCGGCTGCCGCCTCGCTCATGGTGGATTGGTCTAGGACGTGATAATGGTAGCGGTAATCGTCAATCTCTTGCCGCAGCCGGGCGGCGCGGTCCTGGATGGCGGCCGGTATCTTAGTAGGGTCGGGGGCGGAACTCATCAATCAGTCTCCTGTAATAGATATAAACATAAGCCGAGAACAACATAATTACCGAGAATGTCAAGAATTGCCAAACTAGTGGCGCGAAGGGGATGGCCTGCCAGAAGCCCCAAATGCCTTTGAGCCACTGGTCAAACATGATGATAGGAATAAAAATGATGGCCCAAAGCAGCGCGATAATGAGGGTGCCAACAAAGAGGTAGAGGACAAAATTAAAGCGCTTGCCGCGGATGAGGTCGGCAGCGTTGGCGATTGCCTGCAAGGGATACATACCGGGGGCGGTGGCGCCAACCAGGGCGATGATGCTGGGCAGCGCCAAGTGGTAGGAGAGCAGGATGCAGAGCGCTGCGAAACCAAAGAACAGTAGCGCGTAAAACGGGTTCGTGAGGAAGCCGGTGGCGCTGGCGGCGGAATAAGTGATATAAACCGCAAAGACCGGGATAAGCTGGATAATGGCGATAATCAGGACCAGCAGGCAAGGCACAAGCGGCTGAAAACAGTTGTAAAGTGTGTCGCGGAGAGTAATTTTGTTTTTGGCGAGTAGTTGACGAGTAGCGTAAATTGTGGCCATAAAGGCGAGGGTGCCGCAAAAGACGGTCATCAGGCGTTGTTCTACGGTGGGGGTGGGGTTGAGGCCGCCTTGACTAATTGTGGTAATCACGGTGCCGACCGCGGTGCCGAAAGCGCCGAGGCCGCCGATATCCTCGCGGTTAAAGATGTCGGTGATGGTGTTGTAGCGCTCGTCGCCGATAAAGCCGGTG
>WRKS01000070.1 GCA_009778015.1 Candidatus Saccharimonadota bacterium | reverse complement strand
TGATATCGCGTTTGGCGCTTGGGAAGCGGCCGGCGAGACTCCGAGCGCGAGGTGCCAAGCAGGCAGTTTTGGCGGCTTGGAGCAGGTTATTTAAGTCCATAAACTCGGCGGCGCAAATTGGATCGGTGGCGCCAAAGCGGGCGGTAATGTGAGCGTGCAGGCGGCCAAAGCGGGCCAGCTCCAGCCCATCAAGCATGATTTTGGCGGAGTGGTTGGTATAAAGGCCTTCTTTGAGCGGTTCTAGCGTGAAATCGGTAATGCCGAGCGTGTCAAGCAGGGTGACAAGCCAGTGTTTGAGCGTATAGAAATCGCTATTGGTTTGGAGGAGCGCTAATTGCTGACGCTCGGTTGGGACGCCGTCGGCAGTGAGTTGCCAGGTGGCGTCATAAACTTGGTTGATTTCAAACAAGGTAAAGCCGCGGTCTAGGTCGCGCAGGTTAAGCTCTAGCTTGGCGAGCAAGCTCGGCAGCAGGCGAGTGCGGATGACTTGCAATTCTGGCGAGATGGAATTGACAATCTCGTAGGCGTTGGCGACTGGCAGGTTGCATTTCTCTAGGAGGTCGCGGCTGATAAAGCTGTAGGTTAAGACCTCGTTGCCGCCAAAGCTGGCGAGTCTATCGCGGAGGGTTTTGGCAAAGTCGCCGAACTCGTCGCTGGCGGGCGCGCTAAAGTCGCGGAGCGGCAGTTGGAGTGGTAGGTTGTCAAAACCGAGTAGGCGGCCGACTTCGTCTATGACGTCTTCGGGGATATTGATGTCGGTGCGCCAGTAGGGCGGCCGGACAATGAGTTTATGGGCGGCCTCGCCGTTGGCTTCGCGAGCGACCCAGCCGGCGTCAAATTCAACATTTTGCAGCGCTTCTTCAACCTCGGTTTGGGTGTAATCGCCGCCAAGCGTTTCGTTGATGTTGGCCAGAGTCAGGGTAATCTTAGGCTGCTCGGCGTTTTCGCCGGCTTCAGCGAGGCTGGAGCGGAGGCCAAAACCGAGATTCTTGCGAAGCGAGTTAGCGGCAAAGAGGACGGCTTGCTCGGCCAGCGCGGCAGGTTGACCCTTGGTAAAGCGGGTTACTGCCTCGGAGAAAAGGCCATAACGGAAGCTGGTCTCGCGGATTCGGTATAAGTTAAACGAGGCGCTTTCTATGACAATGCGCTTGGTGCTGTCGCTAATCTCAGTTTCGGACCCGCCCATGACGCCGGCTAGGGCGATGGGGACATTGTTGCTGGTAATGATAGTGTCGCGTTCGGTAAGAGTGACCACTTTGTTGTTGAGTAGGGCGAGCTTCTCGCCTTTTTTGGCGGCGCGGACGATGATTTTGGCTGTTTTGCCGCCGCCGATTTCTAGCAATTTGTCGTAGTCAAAGAAGTGGAGCGGTTGGCCGGTGAGGAGCATGAGATAGTTGGACCAGTCCACGAGTGGGTTAATAGTGCGGACGTTTGAGAGCATCAGCGGCACACCGAGCCGGCGCAGATGCTGGAATTGGTTGGCGGTCGCGGATTCGCGCGCCATGCCGGCCTCTAAGATAACCGCGTCATAGCGGGCGCAAAGGGTTTCGTCGGTGATTTCAACGTTTAGCGAGAGCGCGCCATCGGCCGACGTGACAGCGTTCTTGCCGATTTTGGCCCATTCGCCGGCGTCAATGCGGCGGAGGCGTTCAACGCTGGCGGCGATTTCGTTTTCTTGTAGGTAGTCGGGAGTTTGGAATCTCTTGCCAAAGATACCGGCGACCTCGCGGGCAAAGCCGATTACGCCGAAGCAGTCGGGGCGGTGGGTGAGAGATTTGTTTTCTATGTCAAATAGGGTGCTGTCTAGGCCCATGAGACTTGCAAACGGCGCGCCGACAAGGTCTGTGTCGTCGTCTTTGTCGTTTTGATTAAGATCCGGGTCAACTTCTAGAATGCCGTCGTGGCCGGCGCCAAGGCCGAGCTCGTCAATAGCGGCAAGCATACCGTAGCTTTGGTGGCCGCGGAGCTTTTTGCTGCCCATGACAAACGGTTTTTTATCGTTCCAGGTAGCCGGGACTACGCTGCCGGGGGCGATCCAGACGGCGAGCATGCCCTCGCGGACGTTGGGTGCGCCGCAGACGATAGGGATAAGGCCCTTGGAGTTGCGGGCGATTAAGGTATTGGGCGCGTATTTTTCCATGATGCCGGCGTCGTCAACATAGCAGAGGTGGAGGTGGTCGGAGTCTTTGACTTCTTCGCAGCTTTTGACTTGGACGACAAAAATGCCGTCGTATTTGCCGTCATACTTAATAACTTCTTCTACTTCTACCAAACGAGAGCCGATGCGTTCGGCGAGTTCTTCGTCGGTGATGCCTTTTAGGTCAACAAATTCTTCTAGCCATTTACGTGAAATAATCATTATCGTAGCTCCTTCAAGGCTTTAATGCGGCCGCTCTCCAGCACGCGGATATCAGTGATGTGACGTTTGAGCATAACGAGGCGGTCAATGCCGCCGCCCCAAGCAAAGCCGCGGAATTCATCTGGGTCTAGGCCGGCCATTTTGAGCACGTTAGGGTGAATCATGCCGCAGCCGAGCATCTCCATCCAGCCGCCGCCGCCAAAGATCGCCGGCTTTTCTATCAAGAACTCAAGGCCCGGCTCCACAAAAGGAAAGAACGCCGGTTGAGTTTTGATTTGCAGTTTTTGCCCGTAGTATGTTTCAAAGAAGTTGCGCAGCACGCCAAGCATTTGCGCCAAGTTGGCGTCGCGCGAGACAAAGATGCCCTCGCATTGGTAGAAGGTGTGCTCGTGGGTGGCGTCGGCATCCTCGTTGCGGAAGCAGCGGCCGTAACTGACGCTGGCAATCGGTTTGTTTTGCTCTATCAGCGCGGTGCGGCCGGCCAGCAAGATGCGGTTTTGCATGGTGGAGGTGTGGGCCGGCGGGATGAAGCCCTCGCGGGTGCGGAAGGAATCGTAGCTGTCGCGGGCCGGGTGGCCGTCGGGGAAATTAAGCGCCTCAAACATATTGAAGTCGTTGTCTAGCTGGCGGCTCTCAACCGCGGCAAAGCCCATGTCGCGGTAGATGGCGACGACGCGTTCTATCTCGTCGGTTAGCGGGTGGCGCGAGCCTAAGTCTGCCGTGCCAAGCGTTGGTTTGGCGGACGGCTTAGTTTTGGTGCCGGGTGCGAACGGCGCCGTAATATCAATTGGCGGTAAGAGCGGCACTTCGGCCTTTTTGAGCGCGGCCTGGGTTTCTGCCACGATTTGCTCTAACGATTCCTTCAAGTCGTTGAGTTCGCGGCCGAATGCAGCGCGGCGCTTCATCTCTACCTCCATGATTTGCGCGGTTGCCTCGCGCCACATGTCTGATTTTAATACGCGGTCGTCGCCCTCACGCGCGCGACGCTCTAAAGTTTCTTTTACCTTCTCCAAGTCCATATATTATATATAACACGAATCGTAAGGGGATTGCAAGAGGCGGCTAATTGCGCAGGTCGTTTGTGATTGCTTGGTTACAAAAAGGGCGATTTATTCTAAATATTCTTGACCTCTATGGCCTACAGGGGCAAGAACTAAACATAAGCGTTGACATAGTAAAATGAACGTGGTAGAATAGTAGGTGAAGACCACCGGGCAGGCCGGACGGCCAGCAGTAGGAGTTTTCAAAATAATAGAATCCCGCGTTTGCGGGGTTCTTGCTTGGGTTTAACTATACTTTTGATATTTGGCCAAAGTGTGTTAAAATAGAAAAAAGGATAAACATTATGAAAAATAAAAATGTAGCAAAATGTGATAAAAAGATGTGGTGTAAGGTAGCGGCCGGCGTGTTGTTGATAAGTGCGTTGGTTGCGGGCGCTGTTTGTATTGTGAAAACACGACAATGGCTGGATGAGGTTTCGCTTAATGAGAGCAGGACGAGCTGGGCGGCGGCGGGGTTGCGGCACTATGGTGAGGTGCGGGTGAGTGATGATGGGAATTGGTATTTAATACCGGATGTTA
>WRKS01000069.1 GCA_009778015.1 Candidatus Saccharimonadota bacterium | reverse complement strand
CGTGAGAGGTGGATTATTTTACAATATTCATATATACTATCTCTATGGAACGACTTTATGACCAGTTCAAACCAGTATCGTATCAGCTCGTGCTGGACGTCCGCACCCGCGAACGCCAAATTGTCGGCCAAATGGTCGTCGTCGGCATCCCCAACCCCAAACTGCCTACCGTCAAGTTACACTGCAACGGGCTCAAAATTATAGAAGTCGGCCAAAACAAGCGCAAACTCAAGTTCACGCAAGAGGGCGACATCCTCACCATCCACGATGTCAGCCCACCCAGCAACCAAAAAAACGAAGATACCAAAATCGCCGAGCGCGACGACAAACTTGGCGCCAGCCCCGACTCTATCACTCTAAGCATCGCCTGGCAAGGGCCAATCTCCGACAAAATGACCGGCGCCTATCTCTCCACTTACACCGTCATAGACAAAACCCGCGAGATTATCGCCACCCAGTTTGAGAGCCATTATGCCAGAAACGTCTTTCCTTGCATAGACGAGCCGGAGGCCAAGGCCGAGTTCCACTTGGTCGTCATCCACGACCCGATAGCGGACGTGCTCGCCAACACCCCGGTCATCACCAAGTTGCAGCTAGAAAACGAACGTGTCCGCACCGCCTTCCACAAAACCCCGCGCATGAGCACCTATCTCTTGGCCTTTGTGATTGGCAACTTCCACTCTGTCTCAGTCAAATCCCAAAACAACACCACCGTCACTACCTATGCCACCGCCAATCACTCGTCGGCGTCGCTAGAATTTGCCAACGATGTCGCCGTCCGCGCCCTAGACTTCTTTGCCGACAAATTTGGCATCCGCTACCCGCTCTCCAAGCTAGACCAAGTCGCGCTGCCAGACTTTGAGGCCGGCGCCATGGAAAACTGGGGTCTCATCACATACCGCGAGAGTCTGCTTATCGCCGACCAAAACGCCAGTATTGAGTCCAAAAAACAAATCGCCCTCGTCATCGCCCACGAGATCTCGCACCAATGGTTTGGCAATCTCGTTACCATGCGCTGGTGGGACGACCTCTGGCTTAACGAGAGTTTTGCCACCTATATTGAGTATGTTTGCGTTGACGCGCTCTTCCCAGAGTGGAAGATTATGGACGATTTCTACCTTAACGAACGCGCCTACGCCATGGCCCGCGACCTTATGCCGGGCGTCCAAACCGTCCGCCAAAGTATCGGCAGCCCCGAGGAGATCCAAACTCTCTTTGACGGCGCCATCGTTTACGCCAAGGGCGCCTGCTTGCTGGCCCAACTCATCTCCGAAATCGGCGAAGAGGCTTTTTACACCGGGCTTAAGTCTTACTTTACCAAACACGCCTTTAGCAATACTACAGCAGACGACCTTTGGGCCGAGCTCCCCAACGCCAAACACCTGATGGATTACTGGCTCACTCACCGCGGCTACCCGTATGTAGAGTTTGAGGGCAAAGGCGGTGCAACCAAGCTCAAGCAGCGCTCGTTTAGCCTCAAGGGCATCGGCTGGGCCTCTAAATTCCCACTCCCTAAAATCAAAGCTGACTTGTCAGGCTATTATTTGCTGCCAGTCACCCCAGAGAAAATCCAATACTTTACCGCCGGCACCCCCGAAGAGCGCTCCCGCCTACTCACCGATGCGCGCATGCTCGCCGAGGCTGGCGCCCTCCCCGTAGACACCGCCTTAAGTTTGCTCGCCGCTCTAGAAAACGAAACCGACTATCTCGTCTGGTCCGCGGCAGGCTACCTTGTTAACTTCCTCCGCCTCTTTGTGGAGCCGAACACCCTGCAAGAACAACAATTCAAGACTCTTATCGGCCGTGTCGCGCTCAAGTGCTATGTCGGGCTCGGCACCGATCCTTTGCCTAACGACACCGTCCACACCACCGAGCTGCGCGCCCAAATCATGCAATACATGGCCTACTCCGAGAACCCGGATGTCGTTAACCGCCTCCTAGCCTTAGATATTAACAACCTCCAAGCGCTCAACAGCGATACTCGCGCCACCGTCTTAAGCGTCCATGTCAAGTTTGACTCGGGCGCCGTGGTGGACAATTTACTGGCCCAATACGCGGCCACCACCGCACCGGACATCCAAAACGACATCGCCATCGCTGTCGCCGGCACCAAAAACCCGGATTTGGTTGCGCTGATTCTTTCCAAGCTGCTTGATAAATCCGTCGTCCGCCCACAAGATATTCTAGCCTTTATCGGCGGCCTGCTTAACAACCCTTACGCCCGCCAATTGACGTTTAGTTGGATTCAGACCAACTGGGCCGCCCTAGACCAGCTCTTCCGCGGACACGACTTGGCCTATTACCCGCGCCTGCTCGGCCGCACACTCCGCACCGTTCCCGAACTCGGCGAGTTCAAGGCTCTCTTCAAGCCTCTAAAGGCGCAGCTAGACATCGCCCGCGAAATCAACATCGCCGAAGACGCCATCCAAGCCCGCATCAACTTGTTACGCGACCAAGACGCCGCCTTCAACGCCAAACTCGCCCAACTAATGGCAAAATAACCTGAGTACAAATACAGCAACCCCTGCCTCCGAAGCATGTGGGGGGAGGGTTGCTGTATTTTTACTTAAGTTAGCTAGAATCCGTGACGCGTTATCGCCCGAAAGTTGACATCAAAGTGGTCAATAAAAAGCGAGAAGGTCTGGTTATCTAGCGGGCCGACCGCCTCAAACACCCAATCGTCGCCCACTGGCAGCCCACGGTCCGCGCCCACGCGCGACAAATCGGCGAGATAAGCGCCCGACCGATAATACATTGCCAAGCCCACCGCCACCATACCCACCGCCACTGCAATCGCGCCGAACACAACTAGGGTCAGCTTTTTGCCGCCCGACATGCCCTCATCTACCTCCACTGGAACTGCTCGCTTTCCGCCACCACACCGTCTCGGTATGACTGCAACAAACCGTCTAGCCGCGACTTGGACGCCACCATGTTTTCACGCATACTGCCAATCTCGCGCGCCGTGTCTGCCGTCTCCTCGTCACACCTGGCTATCAAGAAATCGTCCACCAACCGCTGGTAATCCTCAAAAGTCCTGTCAAAATTGGCCAGCTCCACCGCGTAATCGTCCGTGGTTTTGGCGATACTACCCACCGACCGGCCGTTCAAAATTAACCGCGCATTCATCGGACGCATTAAGTTATTGAGCATATGATCGTAACGCTTAGATAGCGCATTGTGCAAATTAGTGTCTCTCTCTAGCTGGTGCTTAGCCGATTGCTTGAGCTCATCACAAGTCTGCAAGCTATCCTCGGCGCGAACATTTAACGCGCTGATGCCAGCCAACACTACAGCCACGCCAACCGCCGCCAAGGCAAGCAGCCAACCACTAGTCTGACTAAAACTAAAACGCGCTTTCATACACTTCTAATTGTACCATAATTATTTATTATTGTCCTTAAGTAATTTATATAAACAGGCTTTTCCCAATGCATAAATAGCTTCTACCCAAAATGTATAAATAGTCTCTACCCAATTTTTTCAAAAAGTTAGATGTCTCTTGTATTATCTATCAAAGTATGATAAAATAGCGATATGAGTGAATTATTGAAGAAGATTAACGACGGGCAAAAGCGCGCAGTAGTTGCGCTTCGGACTGGCGACACAGTAAAGGTTTACCAAAAAATCAAAGAGGGCGACAAAGAACGCGTCCAGATGTTTCAGGGCACAGTCATCCGTGTTTCGCGCGAGTTATCGCACACGGCTAGCTTTACCGTCCGCAAAATCGCCAGTGGCATTGGCGTTGAGCGAACCTTCCTGCTCCACAGCCCGCTCATCACCAAAATTGAAATCACGGCTCGCGGCAAAGTTCGCCGCAACTTCTTGACTTACATGCGCAAGCGCGTCGGCAAATCAACTCGTTTGTCCGCTACCCAGTTTGACCGCGCGGCAGCCAACGAACTCATTGGTGGCCAAGACGCTCAAGACGCCGATATAGCAACCCCAACCGCCGACACGACAACTCCGGCCGACACGGCAACCGCACCATTAGCCGAAGCCGACCAAGCAGCCGAGGCCGTCCTAGAAAGCGACGCTAAAACCCCAGAAATCCAAGCTGAAAA
>WRKS01000068.1 GCA_009778015.1 Candidatus Saccharimonadota bacterium | reverse complement strand
CTTCATGCTTAGATTATAGCATAACTGTTACGGTCCCACCCCCCACATACATTTAGTAGCCTAATAGTATGGTGCGGTGGGAGTGAGTATTTTGCGAGGTGGTGGCGGTCCCAGAGCGGAATATACCAGCACCAGCACCGGCGGCATCGGGGGTAGAGCTACGCGAAAACCAAGGACTACCGGCAGTCAAGGAGTGTGTGCGACTACTGTTCCAACCAGCTGGGTCAAGCGCGCGTGATACTATCTCTGCGAGAGATGCTCCGAAGAATAGCGAGTTGTTTGCGAGAGCGCCAGAGGCTATAGCGCTAGTATTATCCACGCCGAGTTGGGTGAGGGAGGCTCCTTAGCCCGCCAACTCGGCGTGAGTAGTGTCAGTGCGATAATTAACGGTGGCTTGTCCGGTAACTCTAGGTTCTTTGGCTCTAACACAAGCGAACTCGTAGCTCAGCCTACAGACACTGGAAGCTGGAATGTCGGTTTTACTCGCACGATAAATCAAAGCTCGCCTTGGCAATATTTTGGCGGTATGGCGAGCAGCATGGGGAGCGGTGCTGGGGTGCTCTCATTTGCCGTTAGTACTGGCGGTGTCAATACTAGCGCCTCCCACCGCACCATACTATTAGGCTACTAAATGTATGTGGGGGGTGAGGTGAAGGTAGAGCTAGGGGTTGTCGGTTAGGTTCTTCAGATAGTCTAGCAGCGCCTCTATTTCCTCGCGGCCGAGGGATATGGTATAAGATTGTGCTATGTAGGCGCCTTCGCTGTCGGTGAGCCAGATTTTTAGGTCTAGCAAAACGTCCAGCATCTCGTGGCCGGGCTCTGCATATAGAGTATTGGCGTTGCTCCGGATGTCATGCTTGGGGTAAATATCATGTTTGGGGTAAAAGGTGAACTCAATGTCGGGCTCTAGGAAATCTAGTGTGCGAGGGCTTTTGAGGCGGCCGTTTAGCAGCTCGGCTAGTTGCTCGGTTAAAATATCTATCTCTTGGCTAGTTAGCATCTCGTCGTGGAGCTTTTTATAGTTAAAAAACTTATTACTAACGGATAGGCTAATCTTGCACCAATAGTCGTAAACGTCTGTGCCGGTTAGGTATTTGCGCTCGGGAACATAATTACTGACAGAAAAAGAAAGGTCTGTGTCGTCTATCTTGAGTTTGAGGGTGGTTGCTTGCTGGTGCGTCATGGTTTGATTATAATGTTGGTGGGCGATCCAGGACTTGAACCTGGGACCTCCTCCTTATCAGAGAGGCGCTCTAACCAGCTGAGCTAACCGCCCCACTTAATGGGGTCTGAGATAACCTGTGGGTTTCTCAGCGAGCAGTTGGTAAAGCCAATTCGCTAGGCGAATAAGCTGCTCTGCTCTTTCCTTATTTTATCACAAGTTGCTTGATTTGCCAAGCCATGAACTTGAGTTTGTCTACCGGGAAGACCCAGACGCCGAACATTTCGGTGACTTCGGCGCCCCATTTGCGTTTGAAAACGAGGCCGCTATCGCTGCCGCCCAAACCATTGACGCCAAAAAAGTTAAAGCGCGGGATTCCCTGCCCGATGCTGGCTTGCATCATGGCGTTTAACAGATAATACATGCCGCCGAGCTCTAGTGATTTGGCCGAGTTGCCGCCCAAAAAATGGACGCATTCCAGCTTAGAAAAGACGAATACGCCGCCGGCGATGGGTTCTTGGTCGTGCTCTACGACGACAAAACGCACTTGGTAATCTGGGTTGCCCTCGTAGGCGCGGTGGAACATTTGCAGATACGCGAGGTCGTTGATTTGGAAATCTTTGCGGTCGGCCGAGGCTTGGAGGAGTTGCTCTAGAATCGGGAGCTCGTCGTAAGAGAGGTCGCGGAGTTTGAGGCCGTTTTTGGCGGCGCGGCGGATTTCGTAGCGCATTTTGCGGTCCAGGGAGTTAAGTAGTTGGTCGTAGCTAGCCGGCAGCGGGCGGGCGGCGATGTAACGGAGGCGGCCGCCGAGGCCGCGTTTCAGGGCGCGCCAACCGAGGGCCTGCCAGGGCTTAGATTCGGCGACTGGGAAGAAGGGGCTGATAGAGAGATAGATCTTGGGCTTGTGGCCGCTCGCGCGAGCGGCCGGCTTGGCGCAGGCCGAGAGGCCTGCGGTCCAAGCTCGGATGGACTCGGGCGTGGCGTCGCCGACTGGGCCGTAGAGACAGTCTAGGCTGGTGCCGTAGGCGCCGCAGAGTCCGGCGAGGACGATGCGGGCGCCGTCTTTGACCGCAAAAAGTTTCGGCGCGGCACCGCGCTTGGCGCGGACACTGGCAAAAGCGCTACTCTGCAAGAAGTTATGTCCCTTGGCGTCAAAGGCGAACTTGTCAAATTCGTGGGCCGTAATCTCGGTAAATGTCATGCTTATATTATACCACGCTTAGGGCTTGGCTAAAATTGCGGTGCTATACTTAGTATTTGGCCAAGGTTGCGGTGCGCGTGAGCGTATCGTCGCCGCGGCGAACGGTGAGTGTGACGCGGTCGCCAACGGTATACTCGCCGAGTAAGGTCGCGAGATTGCCGTTAACGCCGACCTCAAAATCACCGACGCGAGTGATGATATCGCCCGGCTGAATGCCGGCTTCGGCGGCCGGGCCGCCCGGAATGACGCTTTGATCGCCGTTCAAGAATGCGCCGCGCCTAACTGGCAAATCATGTTCGGCGACAAGATGGGCGTCAATGTCCGTGTAACGGACACCGAGCATGGCGCGTTCTACACGGCCGGTTTCCAGCAAGTGACGCAACATCCCCTTTGTAGCACCGATAGGGATGGCAAAACCAAGACCGTTGGCGCCGGTTGAGACTGCCGTATTAATACCAATCACTTGCCCGCCAGCGTTGGCGAGCGGGCCGCCGGAATTGCCACTGTTGATAGAGGCGTCGGTCTGAATCATGTCGGTAAGGTTTTCGCTGCTCATGCCGTCGGATGAGCTAGCACTGACGCTGCGGCCGACACCCGAGACAATACCTAGCGTTACCGAATTTTGGAACTGCCCGAGCGCATAACCGACGGCGATAACCGGCTGGCCAATACGCAGCGTGCGGCTGTCGCCGAAATTGGCAATCTCCCAACCGCTGACGCCGTTAACTTTGAGAAAGGCGATGTCATTAAGCGGGTCGGTGCCGACCACGACTGTGTCGCTGTAAAGCCGGCCGTCATAGACGACCGCTACTGTGCGGGCGCTCTCTACCACATGCTTGTTGGTCAGGATATAACCGTCGCTGGAGACCACGATGCCCGTCCCGGCTCCGGAATAGGAGGTGCTGTTGCTGGATTGGGTGAGGACCGAGACCGTGACCTTCATGACGCTTTCGGCGACAGTTTCTACCGATTCGTTGTCAAAGATGGAGCTATTGCCGTCGCTAATGCTGTCGCGGCGGCGCTCCTCTAGCCTGAGCCAGTCGCTGAACCAGTTGCGGAGCGTGTTGCTTTGGCCGAACACCGCGATAATGCCAAACGAGATAAGCCCAAAAACGACGAGCCCGGCGAGGGCGCCGATGAGGGCGCTAAAATCACGTTTTTTCTTCGGGGTCTTGTCGGGCACTACGCCTCCGACATCACCACGCGTTACGTCAAAAACATTCTTATTTGCTTGTTCTTCCATTTTACCTCCTTAAAACTCTACTTAATAGGTGACTCCACCCGAAAATGATACCAACATGACAAGCTGGATAACGGCGGCGAAGACACCGGCAAAGATGACTTCTACCTGCTCTATGCGGCTGTCCTCTTGCAGATACTCAAGATAGAGCGAGATAAAGAGCGCCATAAGGAGAGCCGTAATCGCGAGGCCGGGCACTACGATATCGCCGACAATATAGACGACCTGCCAAAACGACAAGACAAAAGCGAGGGCGGCAAGCGCAAAGGCGAAGCAAAGCGCCGGGAGCTCTATGACGCCGTCTTCGCTGTCTAGGGCCATCAAGAAATGGCGCGCCGAGACATAGCCAATAACGGCGACGAGGGAGACGAGGACGATGTTGGGTAACTCGTAGGTGAACTGCACCGCGACCGTGAGGCCGAGAAAGAGGCTCAACCCGGCCTGCAGTTTGGCGAAGATGAGGTT
>WRKS01000067.1 GCA_009778015.1 Candidatus Saccharimonadota bacterium | reverse complement strand
CCTCTAGGCAAGTCAACCGCGATATTTTGGTCGGTACAGCCTGTCGCAAAACCAGTCACCGCGTTAGCGCAAGGCGCCATCGCCGCGCCGTTGCCGACACCCGAGATAGTAACCACTCCTGTATAGGTGCCAGTTGCCGCGTTGGTGCCCGCCGAAACGCCAAAGAAGATGTCGTAAGCATTAGTTGCCGGCGCAGTGGTCTGCGAAAATTGTGTCGCGCTGGTTGGCACCGGCGCATACGAGCCCACCAAAGCGGCGGCCGTATTAGTAGAGCTAACGATTGAATAGTTGGCGTCAAACCCGAAGTTAAAGCCGCTAATCTGCCCGTTCGGAATCGCGAAACCCCAAGCCCCGCTGCCATTTTGAGCGGCAAAGGTAGCAGGCGCTGTCATAGAACCGCTAGTCGGTGTAATCGCCTGGTTGGCAAGTGTTAGATTGCCGCTGCTTGGGCCGGCGATAGTTAGGGTATAACCATTGTCGCTGTCAGTTGCGGCGGTAATACCTAAACAGTTGCTGGCCGTTGCGCCCGGACGCACTGCGATATCTAGTTTTTTGTTAGTCGCGTCGTAATTGGTCTGGTCTGATGTGTTAGCAACCGAACATGGGCCGTCTGTGATAGAAACGCCGCCCACCCCTACAATCGCCCCAATCTGGATCTCTTGCGCCGTGGTCTGGCGGAAGCTGCCGGCGATGCCGCCGACTAATAGCGCAAAGGCTGAGGTCGCCAGCGTTGCCGCCGCCACACGCCGTATCACGCGCGTTGCTCCTCCCTTGCTTGCCAACTCAGCTGTTGGCTCTGATGTGTTGTCTTGTGTCATTTTTTCCTCCTACTTTCCTTTTATTTACTCTCAATCATTGTGGTGCTACTCTATCTTTCTGCGTATCTTCATGTAGCCCCCGCCCTAGTATCATGCCATTGCCAGCGCTCGCGCACGCGGCCGTCGCCGCGTGCGTTCGCGTTATCATGTGTACTCCGCCTACCTGGTAAGGCATTCAGCAGAGCCAAAAAGAAAGCGCGCATCGCCAAGCCTGGCGCTACGCTAATTCGCGAGCTTAAGCTCGCCGCGTCGTCCGAATCCGTCGTAAACTGCCGTCCCTCCGCTCGCATACTGCTCGCGAAAAACTGCCGTCCCTCCGTCATCATATGCCGGAGGTTTTGAATGATATTACCAGTATTTAAGGAGAGGTACACATGATTGTACGCCGCTCGCGCGGCTAGGCTCTCATTTAAAGACCCCCCCCCAGTTCGTGAATTGTGCGACATTATGGCAGCAACACGCGTCCTGATTTTCTTAATCATATTACAAACTCTACCCCTCATGATACTACTATTCTAGCGTAAGCGCAATTTATTGTCAATACATATTTCAATTTTTAATTAAGTCTTTCTGAAACCCCAGCATAAGGCCGGGGCTTAAAGAAACACCCTCTCGGGTGTTTCTTATAATCTTAAGGATACTCCTTCCGCTGCCCCCTTTGGCGCCGCGTGGTCTTCCTTGCAACTATTATATCATTATGAAATAGCAACTTCAAGCCCTTTTCTTTAGAAACTCGCTTAACTCATGGTTTTTATTTATAAATACAATCCTCTTCACACTTCTGGAAGACAAAAAGAACCTTTGCACCACACGAAGAGCTGCCGCGTCGGTCATTCGTAACTCTTTGCTATTTATTATTATGTTTTCCGCTTGCTTACTAGCATCTCTCAGCGCTTCTATCAATCTGTCTGCACGATCAGTTTCCGGCGTCTTAATCTCCCAGAGCTGGCCCGCCGATATAAAATCCGGCGTAGAAACTTTATATCCATTATGCGGCTCCAGAAATTCCACGTCTTGCTTGTATTTTTTCATAAAAAGTTTGGCCGCCTCTAGTTCATTCTCGTCCGGCAACCGGGTCACGTGGTTCGGTATAATTATCCTGCATTTTTTCTTCATATGCCCATCTTATCACATCTATTAGTTAAACTAAGCATAAGAGACAACGCTTATGTTTATATATAACCTCTATAGATCCTTGAGACAAAAAAGATTTAGAGAAAATCGCGGTTTTGCAAAAGCCGGTCAAATATGCTATAATTACCAAATGGACCAAAGGGAGCACGACAAAATCAGAAACATCGCGATTATCGCGCATGTTGACCACGGCAAAACCACCTTGGTTGACGGCCTGCTCAAGCAGTCAAAAACTTTCCGCGACAACCAGGCCGAAATGTCGCAAACCCTAATTATGGATAGCATGGACCAAGAGGCCGAGCGCGGCATCACTATCACCGCCAAGCAAACCGCCGTCTTTTACAGCCCGCGAAGCCAAACGGCAGACAGCGCGCCGCCCGCCCAAAACTACAAAATCAACATCATTGACACCCCCGGTCACGCCGATTTTTCCGGCGAGGTAGAACGCACCCTCAACATGGCCGACGGCGTTATTCTCGTCGTGGACTCCCAAGAGGGCCCGATGCCGCAAACCAAATTTGTCCTCTCTAAAGCCCTCGGTCTAGGCCTCACTCCAATCGTCGTGGTCAACAAAATTGACAAACCGGCCAGACGCATTCAAGAGGTCCTAAACGAGGTTTCCGATCTCTTTTTAGAACTCGCAACCGACGATTCGCAGCTAGAATACCCGGTTTATTTTGCCACCGCGCGCGACGGCAAGGCTTGGGCCAGCGTTCCGGCCTCCACCGACGAACCGGCCAATTTTGATGTTTTGTTTGACGCCATCATCCGCGAAATCCCCGCCCCCAAAATTGACCCAAACACGTCCAAGGGCGCCCAGCTCCTAATCACCGCGCTTGACTACGACCAATACATCGGTCGGCTGATTATCGGCAAATTATCGCGCGGCAAACTCAAATCTGGCGAGCAAGTCAAAGTTGTCGGCGGCGCCAGCCCTAAATCTGGCAAAATTGACAAGCTCTTTGGCTACCGCGGCCTCGTGCGCGAGGAAATCCCCGAGGCTATCGCTGGCGATATTGTCGCCATCTCGGGTATTAGTAATGTCCAAATCGGCGAAACCATCACAACCGGCGAGCACGAACCGCTCCCTACTCTAGAGCTAGAAGCCCCCACCATGAGCATCTATATCGGCCCCAACACCTCCCCGCTCAAGGGCAAAGAGGGCGAATTCACCACCAGCCGCCAAATCGCCGACCGCTTGCACCAAGAGCTAGAAACCAACATCGCGCTTAAGCTAGCCGACGACGGCCTCGGTTTCAAAGTCTCCGGCCGCGGCGAGCTGCACCTAAGCGTCCTAATTGAGGCCATGCGGAGAGGCGGCTTTGAGCTAGAGGTTGGCCGGCCGCAAGTCGTTTACAAAGAGGTGGACGGCGTTATCAGCGAACCGGTAGAGGATCTTAGTATTGAAGTCGGCCAAGAATTCGTCGGCGCCGTCAGTCAAGAAATGGGGCTGCGTCGCGCCGTCCTGCAAGGCCAAGAGTTTACCGGCTCCGGTACGCAACGCTTCTCCTATTTGATTACCACCGCCGCCCTCATCGGCCTGCGCGGCATTTTACTCACCGCCACCAAAGGCACGGTTATTATGAGTTCTATTCCTTACGGCTACCAACCCAAAGGCGCCGCCATCTCGCAAAATCGCAATGGCGCTTTAATAGCGTTTGAAGCCGGCGAGTCCACCGCTTACGCCCTAAGCCAAGCCGAGGCCCGCGGCGAGCTCTTTATCGGCGCCGGCACCACAGTCTATCAGGGCATGATTGTCGGCCTAAACAGCAAGCAAGAGGATCTGGATATTAACGTCTGCCGTGGCAAGCAGCTGACCAACATGCGCAGCAAATCCAGCGACGGCACCATCCAACTGACACCGCACACCCAACTCTCGCTAGAGCAATGCCTAGACTTCCTCAAAGGCGACGAGCTGCTAGAGGTCACACCCAAAAACCTCCGCCTCCGCAAACGCTACCTAGACCCCAACGATCGTAAACGCCATCATAAGCATATGTAGCCATCACTGCTTTCCAAGCGTGATGGCCAATGCAACTAATATGTTTTTGTCTGAAGCATGTGGGGTGAATTGTTTAAGACCATGTCTTAAACAAGAGGGAGAGCTTTGCTCCCCTAGAGCTGAAGA
>WRKS01000066.1 GCA_009778015.1 Candidatus Saccharimonadota bacterium | reverse complement strand
ACTACCGCATCCCCCACTGGGACACCATCCTCCATTTTCTCAGCGGTATCCTCCTCGGCATCCTCGGCTACACCCTCATCAGCTTCCTCAATAGCTCCCAAGACATCCCCGTCTCCCTCTCCCCTGTTTTCGTTGCGCTTTTCATCTTTTCATTCTCCATGGCGCTCGCCGTCCTCTGGGAGATCTACGAATTCTCGGTTGATTACTTCTTCGGCTTTAATACCCAAAGCTGGATGTTAGGGGACGGCACGGTGTTAGTCGGCCGGGCCGCTCTCACGGACACCATGAAGGATTTTATCGCCGCCGCCATCGGTGCGGCCATCTTCTCGGTCGTCGGCTACTTTGCTATCAAACGCAGATCCGGCTGGATTGAAAAACTCTCCCTCAAGCGCATTGATTAGCCATCTCGCAGGTCTTGGTTTTTTGTTTAATTTAAGAAAATAGACTATAATAAGCTTATGTCTATACTCAAAAGGCGAGAGCGCCCTCTCAAAAAGGATCTGACCGAACGCAAACTTAAAGCAACTGCCAAGCTCTCGTATCGCGAGGTGGTGGACAAATACAAAATCGCTTTTTCGTCCGAGACCAAAGAGCCGCTTGGCCTCTCGCAGGCTCAGGCTGCCAAAAGACTAGAAAAGTTCGGCGAGAACGCCATTACCCTCGGCAAGCACCAGACCACGGCCACCCGTGCTTTTGAGGCGGCGGTCAACCCATTTAACGGTGTCTTGATTATTATTATCTTGGTTTCCTATTTTGCCTCCCGCTTTGCCGGCGAAAGTTCCGACTGGGTCGCAATCGGCATTATCTTTGCCATGGTAGTTATTAGTAGTGTGGTCTCATTTGTCCAGAGTCAGCGCTCGCATGACGCCGCGGCTAAACTCGCCTCCATGATTACCAACACCGCCACCGTCTATCGCGACGGCGAGGCTAAAGAAGTCCCCATGCACGATCTTGTCCCGGGCGATGTGGTCAAGCTCGCCGCTGGCGACATGATCCCGGGCGATGTCCGCTTCCTTACGACCAAACATATCTTTGTCGCTCAGGCCGCCCTTACCGGCGAGTCCGTCCCGGTGGAGAAAAAGGCCGGCGCCCAAATCTCCGACAAGGACTCGCTGACCGATATGCGCAATCTCGCTTTTATGGGCACCAATGTCGTCTCCGGCTTTGCGACCGCCGTGGTGCTGGAAACCGGCAACGACACCTACTTCGGCTCCATGGCCAAAACCCTTAACAATAACAAAGGCAAGAACGCTTTTGAGCGCGGCGTTGCCTCAGTCAGCCGCCTCTTAATCCAAATGATGGTTGTGATGGTCCCGCTGGTTTTTGTTATCAACGGCCTGCTTAAAGCCGACTGGTCCATGTCACTCCTCTTTGCCATCTCGGTCGCCGTCGGCCTCACCCCTGAGATGCTCCCTGTCATTATGACCAGCACCCTCGCGCTCGGCGCCGTCGGCATGTCCAAACACAAGGTCATCGTCAAGAACCTCGGCGCCATCCAGACCTTTGGCGAGATGGACATTCTCTGCACCGACAAAACCGGCACCCTAACCGAGGACAAAATCATCCTAGAAAAATACCTAGACCTAAACGGCGACGATAGCGAGGCCGTTTTGCAAGCCGCCTACCTCAATTCCGCCTTCCAGACCGGGCTCAAAGGCCTCCTTGACCTCGCCGTGATTGCCAGGGCCGAAAAGAACGGCCTTAATCCCAAGCTTACCGAATACGAACGCCTCGGCGAGGTGCCGTTTGACTTTATGCGCCGCCGTCTCTCCGTTGTCCTTAAAACCAAGGCCGGCAAACGCTTCCTGGTCACCAAGGGCGCGGTAGAAGAAATGCTCTCCATCTCCAAGCTAACTAAGGCCCAGCTTGCCACCGCTAATAAAACTTACGAAAAATACAACCAAAAAGGCTTCCGCGTCCTCGCCGTCGCCATCCGCGAGCTGCCCAAAGACGAGGACAGCCGTTTTGACCCGAGCGACGAGCGCGACATGGAATTCGCCGGCTTTATCGGCTTCTTTGACCCGCCCAAAGACTCGGCGGTGCAAGCTGTCGCCGGCCTCAAAGCCCATGGCGTCCGCACCATCGTCCTAACCGGCGACTCTCTCGGCGTCGCCAAGAATGTCTGCGAAAAGGTCGGCATAGACACCAAACACACCCTATCCGGCGCCGATGTGGACAAGTTAGACGACGAGGGCCTCAAAAACGCCGCCGCCGAATGCGAGCTCTTTGTCAAACTCAGCCCCGCCCAAAAAGCCCGCCTCGTCAAGGCCATCCAAGACGCCGGCCACACCGTCGGCTACCTCGGCGACGGTATCAACGACGCGCCGCCGCTCCACCAAGCGGACATCGGCATCAGCGTTGACAACGCCGTGGACATCGCCAAAGAAACCGCCAACATCATCTTGCTCAAAAAGGACCTCACCGTGCTGGACGAGGGCGTCATGGAGGGTCGCCGCACCTTTGGCAATGTGTCAAAATACATCAAGATGACCGTCTCCGGCAACTTTGGCAACATGATTTCGGTGCTCGTAGCGAGCGCTGTCTTGCCGTTTCTACCCATGCTCCCGATTCAGATTCTGACCCAAAATCTCCTCTACGACGTCTCACAGCTTGGTATTCCGTTTGATAATGTAGACGAGGATTACATCAAGAAGCCGCGCAAGTGGGACCCAAAATCCATCCGCCGCTTCATGTTCTTTATCGGCCCGATTTCGTCCATCTTTGATATCGCCGCTTTCGCCGTCCTTTGGTTTGTCTTTGGTTGGCATACCGAGGCGACTACCTCGCTCTTTTGGGCCGGTTGGTTTGTTGTCGGCACTACTACTCAAGCCTTGATTATGCTGATTGCCCGCACCAACAAAACCAATCTCTTTAAGACTCCGCCGGCCAAGCCGCTGCTTTTGGCGACTCTCTCGGTCATCGCCCTCGCCATCATCATCGCCTTCTCGCCAATCGCCGAGGCTCTGCAAATGACCCACCTGCCGCCCATCTTCGCTCTACCGCTCGTCTTGATTCTGCTTGCCTACATCGGTGCCGTCCAGCTCGCCAAGGTCTTCTACCAGCGCGTCTTTAAGTCGTGGTTGTAGTCATCACTTTTAGGGCGCCAACTAATTTCGCTTGATAACCAGTTACGCTGTAAACTATCGCCCCTAGTTCCCAACTAATTTCGCTGAGAAACCGGTTATGGTATAATGTTGGCATGAAGAACAAATTTCTTATGGGGGTTCTGGTGGCATTGGCCATACCGCTTGGCGTGCCGCTCCTCTTGGTGTTGCTTGCGGTATTCTTGGGGCTGGCGGCCGGTGCCGTAGGGCTCGTGTTTGGTCTGGCGGCCGCCGTGGTCGCTCTCGTCGTCGCGATTTTGACCGCCGTTTTCGGCCTCTGGATCGCCGCAATCTGCGTCGCCTTCTCGGTCTGGGTCTCGCTAATCACGGTCGCGCTTACCGCACCAATTCTCGCCATCGCCCTATTCACTCGCGGCGAGGTCTCCTTCCCGGTCGTCCTCGCTGGCCTCGGCCTCATGCTCATCTTTTTCCCTCTTGCCACCGAGTTCTGCCGTCTCGTCTTTAGCCTCTTTAAGGGTAGTATCAGCTTCTCGGTTGAGCGGATTAGCCACGTCAAGCGCCCTAAACCCTCTGCCTCCTCGGCAAAAGAAGCCAAACTAACCAAGCCGACCAAATCCTCCAGCAACCCAACCAAGTCTAAAAAGAAGGGATCAAAATGAAAAAATGGGCACGAATTAGCTTACTCGCCGGCCTCTTCCTATTAGTTACCGCCCTCATTTGGTCGGTCGCCGCTGGCAACCCTGTCTGGTCACAATTTTACGACGCCTGCTCCACCGAAAGCGGTTGCGTCATTTGGGGCGATGGTCAAGGTGACGACTGATGGCGCGACCCAAGACTAAATCCGAGCTCCTAGACGCCTCGGTCGCAGCCTTTGATAAGCTTATCGCCATGGTTAACGCCACACCAAGCGACGCCACATTTGATTTGTCCGGCGCTGGTCGCGAGGCACACTGGTCACGCGACAAAAACACCCGCGATATCTTAGTCCATATTTACGAGTGGCACCAGCTACTCTTAAACTGGATTGCCG
>WRKS01000065.1 GCA_009778015.1 Candidatus Saccharimonadota bacterium | reverse complement strand
GGGCTTGGCGATGGAAGCCGACGTGGTAGAGGGCTTTAGTTTTGACAAGGGCCTTATCTCTACCTTTTTTGCGACCGATCCGGTGCGCCAAGAGGCGGTTTACGAGAAGCCGATGATTTTGGTGACAGACAAAAAGGTGACTTCGGTTTCAGAGCTGGTGCCGCTCCTAGAAAAAATGGCGGCGGCCGGTATCAAGGACTTGGTATTGATTGCGGACGAGGTGGATGGCGAGGCGCTTTCGGTCTTGGTCTTAAACAAGCTTAAGGGCGTGTTTAACACCTTGGCGCTAAAAGCTCCGGCCTTTGGCGACCGACGCAAGGAGATTCTAGAGGACATCGCGGCGGTAACCGGGGCGACCTTGGTCTCCAGCGAGCGAGGCATGAAATTGGACGAGGTTGGGCTGGAGGTCTTGGGCAGCGCGCGTAAAGTGGTGGCAACAAAAGACGAAACAACGATTATTGAAGGCGGCGGCAAGGCGGTGGACGTGAAAAAACGGATTGAGGTCGTCCGAGCGCAGAAAGAGCAGGCGGACAGCGAATATGAGCGCGGGCAATTTGATGAGCGTGTGGCATCGCTCTTGGGCAAAGTGGCGGTGATTAAGGTCGGCGGCGCAACCGAGACCGAGATAGCGGAAAAGAAATTCCGCGTGGACGATGCGGTGGCGGCAACCAAGGCGGCACTGGCCGAGGGCATTGTCGCTGGTGGCGGTGTAACGCTGGTCAACTTGGCTAATGAACTAGACCATTACAACCAAGCCGGCCGCATGATCTTAAAAAACGCGCTCTTGGCGCCATTTGTCCAAATCACAGATAACGCGGGGCTCAACTCGCAGGCGCTCTTGGCGGAAGTTGGCAAAGCCAAAGCAGGTCATGGCGTCAACGTGATGGACCCGGATGCGGGCATCATTGACCTCAAGAAAGCCGGCGTGGTGGACCCGGTTAAGGTGACAAAAGAGGCGGTCTTGAACTCGGTATCTATTGCCGCGACCGCGATAACCATGGGGGCGTTAGTGGTGGATATACCAGAAAAAGCGGCCCCGGCGATGCCCGATATGGGGGGTATGGGCGGTATGTACTAGAAACCGCTTTACCTCTGTAAAAACCCGCTTTTTGGCGGGTTTTTCTGTTGCGGCTCTTGACAAAATGCTTATGGTATGATATAATGGAGGTATAGCTGGTGTGGGCAAAAAATAAAGCCCCCCCCCCAGCGCCTCGTGACAGAGGTAAGCATGATAAGCAGGGCGTGAAAATTAGGAGGATAAGATGATGAACGACACTTATCACGGCTTAGTGCCGGCAGGCTTTACAAATGTTGTCCGTTTTGAGGAAACGTTCCGTTCGCCCGTGTGTCAAACTTCTCGCGAAGATGCGATGAAAGTTTTGACCGCTATCCGCGAACAGCATTCCATGAAGCATGGCTGGGTGGAACTCAGCTACGACATCGTGCAAGAAGGCAAATTCTGGGGCGCCGTGCGCCACCATGCCCAACTTACACGCGCGTAACCCTTTAACCTATATTTCAAATTACAAGGAGGATTATTTTATGTCTTGCCAGAAACACAATACGATTGATATCGTAGGTCCGAGCCGGACCGTTCCCATGAAAAACGTGCCGCAAGGCGTCGGTTTTATGGACCTGTTGGCCTTTATCAAAAAGGATTTGGTCAGCGTCGGTTACATAAACGTGATAGTGAAAGATAACGCAATCGTCTACGCGGCCAAGCCGAACAGCATTTTGAAGTCCGCCGGCGGATACTATATCACAGCGATTGACCAAGAGGAAACGATTTATGTTCCGATGTATAGCGTGGAAGAGTTCCAAAGGGCGAGTAAAAGCTTCGCTAATGCGTAATCGCCGGGATGCGGCAAAATTCATCAAGACCTCGGAGAGGCCCGCGACCCATTTTGGGTAGAGCGGGCTTTTTCATTTTGCGCGAATTGTGCTATAATATGGGTATGAAAAAGGCGACGCTGTTGTGGATTGACTTGGAAATGACAGGCTTGGACCCGAAAAGCGACAAAATTATTGAGGTCGCGTGTATAGCGACCGACTGGAAGTTGCGCGAGGTGGCGACTTTTAGCGCCAACATCAAGTGGAGTAAGACACTCTTGGAGAAAAAGATGGTCGGCGAGTTTTGGGGCAAAAACCTAAAGACGCGAAACGACTTGATTAAGGCGAGCCAAAGCGGCGAACCTCTGGCGGTGGTAGAAAACAAGCTGCTGGATTTTATCGCGACCAATTTTGCCCGGCCGACCAAAGGCCGACCAATCTATTTGGCTGGCAACTCGGTGCATCAGGACCGCAAGTTTTTAGAGGTAGAAATGCCGGGGGTGGATAGGTTGTTTCATTATCGCTTGTTGGATGTGAGCGCGCTTAAAATCATTTTTGGCCACATGTATAAAATGCGGGTCAAAAAACCAAACGCGCATCGGGCTGAGGACGATATCCGCGGCAGTATTGACGAACTTAAATTATATTTGGCGAAAATTGACGGAGCAAAAAGTGTTTAATGGCGCCGAGCTGGAGCAGGCGCTGGCAGAATACGCGGTGGAGTTGGGCGGCGTAGAATCAAAAATCAGAAACCCGAAGAACGAGTATAAGACTTTGCGCGTGTTCAAAGCCGCGACTAAGGGTGCGGCGGAGGGCGCGGCGGAAGGGAGAATCTTTTTGATTATCCACGAGGGCAGCGACCCGCTGGTGATTGATTTTTTTATCCCGACTGAGTTGCAACAAAAAATGATTGAGCAATACGAGACAGCGAGCGCCAGCCAACTAATAGATAAAAAACGAGCGGTGCAACTGGTGCTGACCGACCAGTTTGATCTTTTGGATTTGAAGTCGTTTATTTTGCAGAGTCTAAATAGGGTTGACTAGTTACTTCGCTGCATCTAGGCCGACGCGGATAGCGTCCATGGATTTGGCGAGCTTGCGGCGTTCTAGGGCAGAGAGGCGGAGGTCTATGCGGCGCTCTACGCCGTTGCGGCCGACAACGCAGGGGTAGCCGTAGTATAATTTCTCAGTGCTGTCGTAGTTGGAAAGCGGCAAAACTGCGTGCTCGTTGGATAAAATCGCGTTGGTAATGCGGGTCAGGCACATGCCGATGCCGTAGTAGGTGGCACCTTTGCGCTTGATGATTTCGTAGGCGTCGTTTTTGACACGTTCGGAGATGGCCGTCATTTGGTCGTCGTCCAGGAAGTCGGTCAACGGTTGCATGCTGATAGAACAGAGGCTCCACGGCACAAAACCGGAGTCGCCGTGTTCGCCGAGGACGTAGGCCTTGACATCTTTGGGGTTGACTTTGGCCTGGTGGCCGATGGTGTATTTGAGGCGGCTGCTATCTAGTACGGTGCCGGAACCGATAACCTTGGAGTGGGGCAGTCCAGAATACTTCCAGGCGAGTTGGGTCATCACATCAAGCGGGTTGGAAACCATGAGGATAATACCGTTAAAGCCGCTCGCCATTACCTCGGCGATCATTGGCTGCAAGATGGCGGAGTTCTTTTTGACGAGGTCCATGCGAGTCTCGCCCGGCAGTTGCGGAGCGCCGGCCGTGATGACGACCAGTTTGGCGTCCTTGCAGTCGGAGTATTTGCCGAGGCGGATTTTCATGTTGGATGGGCTGTAACCTAAAGTGGAGTGGAGGTCTAGCGCCTCGCCGGCGGCTTTTTCGCGGGTGCGGTCAATTAGGAATAGCTCGTCAACCTCGGTCCGCTGGTTGAGCAGAGAAAAGGCGTAGCTCATGCCGACGTTGCCTGTGCCGATGATTACCACCCGTTCCATGTTCTAATTATAGCATAACTGTATTTGCAAGCAAGCCCTATTCTATCGCCTCAGCTCTAGGGGAGCAGAGCTCTCCCTCTTGCCTAAAGGCAATTCACCCCACATGCTTCGGCAACAGAATAGGGCTTGCTTGACATGAATAGGCAAACCATGTAGAATTAAGACATAAGCATAAATAGGAATTAGTATGAACGAAGAGAACCAAAACGCGCCAGCGCCCGAAGCACCTGAGACGACACCACCTGTAGCGCCAGGGGCCGCCTCGGCGCCAGCCCCGTCTTCGCCATTTGGTGCAGAACCAACACCTCAGGCGGCGGCCGCTCCGGCGGCAGAGCCAGCAGCGGAACCAGCGCCTGAGCCGGTGACGACACCAGAG
>WRKS01000064.1 GCA_009778015.1 Candidatus Saccharimonadota bacterium | reverse complement strand
CCAACTTGACCCACCCTCACTGCTGTAGCTGTATCCGCGCATAATTCAGACAGAGCGGCAGCAAGTCGGCCGCCTCGTCCACCTTCAAGAATGTCGCCAAATCCACCGCCACCGCCAGCCGAATCAACTTAATGTGACGCGCCGTATAGCTCTGGCTCCCCGATTGCCTGACAAAAGCATGCTCATCTGTATTGTAGATATATTGCTCTGCGGCGCTTAGCGCCTCCCCGCCGGAATCGTGCGTCAAATTCAACTGCGTCCCCACCGCCCCCACTACCTGCAAATATGCCCACAACATTACCGCCTGGTGATTGTCGGTTCGCTCCAATTCAGTCAGCACCTGCCGCAAAATCTCAAAAAATTGCGGGTCGTCGTGGTCGCGCGTCACTTTTTGCAGCAGTTTTATCACATCTGCCGCCACTTCCATCGCCTCAAAGTTATAAATAATCCGTTCGTATAGATGATGCGCCCGCGCCGATCGCAAGCTGCCTAGACCCTTCCCCGATCTTACACTAACCTCGTTCAGCGCGAACGGCTCGCACCCGCCTCTTAGCTTAGACTTCTCGCGCCGCACCCCGCGCGCAATCACCGACATCACTCCTTCCGGAGTCAAAAAATGAATAATCCGGTCCGCCTCGCCATAGTTAGTGCGCGACAAAACAATCGCCAGCCCCTTGTATTCCCTAGCGTCTTGCATCCGCCTCCTCCGTCAACCGCCGCGCCATCTGCAATAGTTTATCCGGGACCAAATCGCGCACCGTTAGCACGCTATCTATATTGTATACCGCAAAATCAATCTCCGGCATCTGGTCCGCCAATAAGACTATCGGGATTTTGGCCGTGTCCGCGTAGCTCGCCAACTCATGCACAAACGCCACTCCATTCACCGCTGGCAAATCAGCGTCCAAAAAAATCACCTTTGCTTGTTCTAGGCAATCTAGCGCCGAGTAGGCATCGCGGCAGATTTGCACCGCCATCTCGCCCAAGCTCTCAGTCAGTATTTTTTCGCGAAACCAGTCAGCTGTAACTATCAAAATCATAATAAACTCGCTTGCCTGCTCACCGGCAGCTCTACAAAAAACGATACGCCGTCCCGGTGTGATGTCTGGCCCAACTTGCTATGCATGGCTCGCACCAATTCGCTAATCACCAAGAACGCTTGCCGGGACTTGGGCCTCAGCGGCAGAGTCTGCGCGGCATTAATCGCAAAGTTCCGTGGCAGAGCCGGCCCGAAATCCCGCACCCCCACCCGGACCAAGCCACCCGCCTTAGTAACAAACAATTGGCCCGACCGCTCAAAGCGCAAACTTTCTGCCAGCAGCGTGGCCAAAAAACACTTTAACGCCTGGCGGTTCACATCTACCAATAATTGCTCGCGTGGTATTTTCTGCGCCGGGCGCTCGCCCACCAAGCGCCAGAACTGCCCAAAGTCGGCCGAAACTTCTTCTATAACACCGCGCACCGCCACCGGCTCCGGCAACAGCATCTCCGCCTCCAGCACCAGCCGCACCGAAGATATCAAACGTAGCCCCTGCTCGGCCGCCCATAGGATTTTACGGTCATCATCTGTTAGTGGCCTCCCTAGCTGTCGTTCTTGCTTGACCATCTGTAATGAACGGATAAAAGCCAGCGGCAGCTCCAGACCATCCGCCAAATCACCGAGCATCGCATAGTGCGCCCCTCTTTCCTCCATACTATTATCATAACACGCCCAATACCGGCACGCATAATCCCTATGCTTATTATGTTCTAACTTAAAAGTGTATCTTATAGTATAAAGACGTATCTTACGGCGTAAAGACGATAGATCGGATTAACCGCTCAAAATCATCCTTAAAAAGCCCGGAATCAGTCCTCACCACCGCCGTCTTGTCACGAATCCTAAAAATTACCTCGGCGCCACCCGACACACCTCGCTGGAATTCGCCATCAAACCGCGTGCCGTCAATCCGGTACTCGTTGGCCATCCCGGGGTTAATCACATTAGTAAAAGTGGATTGCACAATCTGCCCAGATGAAACCATGCCCAGCCGCGATTGAATCACACTGTCATAAGATTGGCTATGAATCCAAAAACGGAGCGCGTAAATCTCATCATGGCCCGACACGATCACCCGCGGATGAAACCAGGCCTCAAAGTCGCCGCCCGAGCGCGCATGTTGCGACACAAAGACCGCCCAGTTGCATGGATGGAAAAACCCAAACCGACCGTAATCGTCTGGCCCGACAAAACTCTGGCCACGCCCGCCCGGGTTGCAGTATTTCTCTCGTTCGGTCCATTCAAAATCCGCCGCCGCCCGCTCATCGCGGCGAATCTCCGCCTCGCGCGCCGCTATCAGAGCCTCAGAATTAACCCTTAACTCGTTTACTTCGGCTCGGGCCCGCGTCAAGTTAGAGGTTACAGCCAACAGCCCGGCGACCAACAGCACAATCAACACAATAAAAATCAATCTGCCGCCTTGCATCAGTTTTGCTAACATACCTTTATTTTACTCCTCTTCTTCCGCTAAGTCAATCCTCACGACTTTATTTTTCAAGCCTTCTAGGGATCTTTCAATCTCGGCCGCCAACTTGGTCGCCTCGGCGTATTTCTCCACCGCCTCCTCCAGCGCGAACTCATCGCCGTCAAACCAAGCCATTAGCTCGTTCAGCCGCTTGGTTTTCTCTGCAATTTTTTCACGTTCCTGTTTCATATCTTATTTATCACCTCTTTTTTTCGCGTTCCTGTTTCATATCTTATTTATCACCTCTATCTTTTCGCATTCTCGTCTCGTTTTCTCAGTTAGCCTCATCTCTTAGTTAACCTCATCGCTTGCCAATCGCCTCTATCTTGGCACTTATTATATTATGTTTCGTCGTTATTTTCAAGGTCTCGCCCGGTTTGACTTTTCCGCTAATTATGGCGTAACCTCGCTCCAACACTTTCTCCGGATTAAGCTCCGACAAAACCGCCTTGGCACTCGCCAAACTCCGGCCGACCTCATACAGTTTTTGCTCTATCCGTTCCCGAATTTGGTTGGGCACTACTCGCACGCTCCTCAGCATGATATTCTCCATCTGCTCTATCATACCGACCAAGCCTCGCGCCACCTCGCGCTTGTCGCGCGGCGTCAACAGTTGCGCCGCGTGGGTTGGCGTGCTGGCGCGCACATCCGCCACCAAGTCCGCGATACTCTCATCTACCTCATGCCCCACGCCGACCAATACCGGCAGCCTTGACGCTCGTATCGCCCTAGCCAACTCCTCGTCGTTAAACGCCGCCAGGTCGTCCTTGCTACCACCGCCTCGCACAATCACAACCGCATCGGCCTCGGCTCGCTCGTTAAACACCCGTAACGCCCGCATAATTTCCTGCGGCGCGTTTAAGCCCTGCACCGCCGTATTAATCACACTAATCTCCAAGCCACCAGCCCGATCACCCAGAATCTTAATAAAGTCACGATACCCCGCCGAATCCACACTAGAAATCACCGCGATTTTTTGTAGGTCGTCCGGCAACGGCCGCTTCTTGCTCTTGTCAAACAAACCTTCTTTTAGCAGCTTCTTTTTTAGCAACTCTAACGCCTTTTTGATGCTGCCCTCGCCCACCGGTTGATATTTTGCCACATTCAGGCTCAAAAATCCGCTCGCATCGCGCACCTTCGGCACCGCCAGCACCCGAATCTTCATGCCGTTTTCCAATGACGCCGTCATCTTAAACGCCATCATAAAACAACTAATTGTTGCCGTTTCATCCTTTAGCTTGAAAAACGCGAATTTTCCCTGCGAGATATTAAACTCCGCCACCTCGCCCACCACAATCACCGCCGGATAGGCGGCGTCCAACACTTGATTGAGGCTCGCCACAAAATCAGCGACTGTTAACTCCGGCGGCCGCCCGACCGCCGCATCACCCGAGCCCGCACTCATTTTGCTCTCTTTGGCGCCTTAACGCCCTTGCCATCCTTTTTACCGTCACCCGCCGTGGTTAGCGCGTGCTGGTAAAATGCCCAACCAAAGATAATCGTGCCCAACATCACGGCCACTCTTGTCATCAGCGTCGCCGCAATCGCCGTCGCAAACGGCACCCCTAACAGCGCAAAAAAGCCCGTCATCGTTGCCTCGTAAAACCCGGCGCCGCCGCCCGGCGTTTGCAAAAGCGTTCCGACCACACTCGCCAAAATCTGTGCAATCAAAACCGCACCAAAATCTACCCTCACGCCCAAAGCCAAAAAGACCACAAAAAAGGTCGCCGTGTCCAACAACACGTAAAAACCCGCCCATAACAGCGGCGGTATCAGCGCTTTCTTGTTTTTTA
>WRKS01000063.1 GCA_009778015.1 Candidatus Saccharimonadota bacterium | reverse complement strand
CAAAACCGCCGGTAGTGTCGCCGGTGCCATCAAAGACACCGGTGGTTGCGCCCTCGCGCAAAAGCGAGGCGCTGTCCGACTCCATGCTGAGGGTGTAGCCGCCCGGGACGCTTAGCGCCACGCGCACCAAATGCTGGCCAATTGCCGGAGTACCGGAGGAGATGTCACCGCCAGAGAGCTCTAGGTCTAGGGCTTGGTTGTCTACTTCGGTAATGGTAATACTGCCGTCTATTGTTACTTGCATTGTGTTGCCCGACACCGCGTCGCTTGCCAGCGGCGCGCCGTAAGAGGCTAGCGGCATCACTGCCGCCCCTACGCCGACCATCAAACCAAGACCAATCGCGCCCTTGATAAGCTTAACCTTGGTAGAACCTCTCTCAATTCTCAATCTGCCTTCACTCCCCATCGCGCTAACCTCCCTTTGGTCTTGCTTTTGTCCCATATATGTTCTTAGTTTAGCATGAGCGGGTTTGGCATGTCAATAGATTTTGGGCAAGAACTTTCGCCTAGCGAGAAGGTTTTGCTATGTTTATCTATATTTTGCCATGCTTATCGCTACGGCTTACTCTATTTGTCGCTATATCTTGCTGTATTTTTTCTGGATTTCAACCACAAGCAGCATTAGCATAAAAGTCACCACCGATACGCTAAGCAAGGCGTAAAGCGGCACCTGGTTTACGCTCAATGCCGCCCCTAGCGGGGTCGTAAAGACCAAGGTCTGGGCGATAATCGCCGCGATTAACCCAATCACAAACGGCCGCGAGCGCACCTTGGCCCGCTTCCAAAACGGCTCGGTAAAACTGCGCATACTGAGCGCCCGCGCCCACTGCACCACCGCCAAGGTCTGAAACGCCAAAGTCGCGCCGACACCGTAGTTGTAGCGGTAACCAAAAAAGAAGTAAACCGCCAACGCCAAAGTCGCCATCCAAAGCGCCGCCACCACAATCCGCATTACCTGCCCCTTACTCAAAAGCGGCGCGTCAAACGCCAGCGGCTTAATCTCCATAATGTTCTTTTCCGGTTTTTCCAAACCTAACGGAATCACCAGACACGAGTCGGTAACCAGGTTAATCCACAAGATTTGCAACGGAGCCAAGGGCACCGGGACGCCGATGAGGAGCGCCCCCACAATCACCAGCACCTCGCCGGCGTTGGTGGACAACAAGTAAATCAACATCCGCCGGATATTGGCCACAATCGCCCGCCCCTCGCGCATCGCCTCTACGATATTCTTAAAGTTGTTGTCCAATAGTATCATGTCGGCCGCGTCCTTGACCACCGGCGTGCTGTCGCCCATCGCGATCCCGATATGCGCCTGCGCCAAGGCCGGCACATCGTTGACACCATCGCCCGTCATGGCGGTAATGTTGCTCCGCTCAAAAATCAAGAGCAGCCGATATTTTTGCTCCGGCGTCACCCGGGCAAAGACTGTGATTTCCTGGCCGCCGACTTTCGCTAGCGCCCGCTCCAGCTCGTCGTCGTCCATCGCTTCCAGCCCGCGCGCATCCAAGACTTGCGCCAAACTCTCCGCCAGCCCCACCTGCCGCCCCACCGCCAACGCCGTCTCGGCATGATCGCCGGTAATCATGCAGACTCGCACCCCGGCCGCCCGCGCTGTCTTGATCGCCGCTTTCGCGTCGCGCCTGATTTGGTCGGCTACCGCCACCAACCCGACCAACTTTAACCCGCCGCCTTCTGCCGCCGCTTTTAGGGTCTTGGTTTTGCTGGTCGTCTTGCGCTCCGCAATCGCCAGCACCCGATAACCTTGCCGCGCCCAATTTAATAATTGCTTTTCTACGTCCTCGGTCTCGCGCGCGTTAAGGTCGGCCAGCCCGATCATTTTTTCCGGCGCACCCTTGACCATCAACCGGAACCCGGCTCCCTCATGCCACAAGTTGCCGCTCATCGTCATGCCCTGCTCAAACGGAAACACCAGCGCCGGCGTGCTCTTTGGCAAGTCCACCTTGGCCAGCGACAAAGAAGTCAAAAACGCCCCGTCCAGCGGGTCCGGGCTATCCACCACAACCGAGAGTGCTAATGCTTGGTAAAGTTTGCGGAACCCGCGGTCCGGTCGGAGGCTCCAAACATCCTGCACTGTCAAACGGTTCTCGGTCAGCGTTCCGGTCTTGTCGGTCGCGACTATGTTTATCGCGCCAATCGTCTCAATCGCCCGCATATTTGTCACCAAGGCTCGCTTTTTCGCCATCCGTTGAATGCCCAGCGCCAAAATTACCGCTATCGCCACCGGCAAGCCCTCCGGCACCGCCGAAACCGCCATCGCCAAGACAAACTGCGTCGCCTCCACCAAGCTCGCCCCACGCAAAAGCTGCATCACCAAGACCAACACGCTCAACACGCCGACGATTATCGCGATTACTTTGATCAGTTGGTTAATCTTGGTCTGCACCGGACTTTGGTGCTTTTGATTGCCGGTCGCGAGCGCCGCAATCTGGCCAAATTGTGTGTCATTACCAATCCGCACCACCAGCGCCACCACTTCGCCGCCCACTACAAAAGTGCCGCTAAACAACATATTAGACTGGTCGTAAACCTCCAGGTCGCCCTCCAAGGCCCGGGCTTTCTTGCCCACTCGCTCACTCTCGCCCGTCAAAATCGCCTCGTCAACCAAGACGCTTTTTTCGTGTATCACCCGACAGTCGGCGGCGATCTTCTCGCCCTCGGTAAAGCGGACAATGTCGCCCACCACCAAATCGGGGCTGGCCACTTTGGCCCATTTGCCATTCCGAAAAACCGCGATATAGTCAATCGTCTGCTTTTTCAGCCCGCGCACAATCCGCTCGGTAGAGAACCGTTGCACATAATAAATAACCGCGTTAATCGCCATAATCGCGCCAATCAAAATCGCCTCTATCGCATCGCCGTGCCAGAGCGAAATTGCCAACGCCAGCGCCAAGACCCCCATAAAGACATCCAAAAACGGCTCTATGACCTTGCGCCACCATGGCTCAACTTTGATTTTTAGCTCGTTTTTGCCCTGCTCTTGTTGGCGCCTCCCTGCCTCGGCCGCTGTCAACCCTCGTTCTAGGTCAACCTTTACCGCGTCCGCCACCGCCTCTACCGTCTGGTCATAAAAATTCATGCCTATATTATACCAAAACCATAAGCATTTTTACACCCCAACTCGGCGTGAGCAATAAATCGCATAAACCCCCAACTCGGCGTGCATAATAAATCGCATAAACCCCCAACTCGGCGTGAGCAAGGCTATTTATAAGTATCAGGCTCTTCGTAATAATAAGACTGCTCAATGCCTTTCATAAAGACTTTACGATCGTTGATTTTGGAGGTCAGGGCCGGGCGGAGCAATTCGCAGAGCTCAAGCGCATTAACGTGGCTACGAACAGTTGCTTCAAAATACTGGTTCTTGCCAACTTGCGCCCAGTCCACACATTTGCCAAGTTGCTTTTTCAAAATCAAATCCAGCCAAATGCGAGTAGAGCGCCCATTGCCCTCTAGAAAGGGGTGGGCGATATTCATTTCTGCATATTTTTCAATTATCTCTTCGTAGGTGGTTTCAGGCATCTCGTCTATTTTTGCCAATATGTCGTCTAGGTATAGTGAGTTCGCAAAGCGGAAATTATCCTTGCTGATATTTTGCGTGCGGATTTCTCCTGCAAAATCGTAAAGGCCTTTAAATAGATATTTGTGGATTTGCTGCAAGCCTTTAATTGTGCCGACTTCAAAGCTGTCTAACTCTGGGCTGCCGTAAAGCGCGAGCGCACGCTCTTTGCTTAGTTTGCCAGCCCGTTCCATAGCCTTATTATATCATAATATACCTATTACATGATACATGATGCCGGTATACATGATGCCGGTATATGAGCACTCGCCGAATCGGGGCGAATAACCCAAGTGCTATAGTGTGGGGTTGACTAGCAATCTTGCTCATGATAAAATCATTATAGGAGAAAACCCTCTGGGTAGTCATCTCCTGTGGTTTGTAAGTTGGCCGTATTTATACGGCTTTCTTACTATTTAACGTTTCTGCTGAAAAGCGAGATTGTGATGCGGATAAACCAAAGTCTAAACGATACACTCATAGTCTCCTTCCCGAGCTTCTAACCTGCCCAGACAAGCCGTTTAGGAAGCTCACCATCCACCCTCCTAAATGCTCGCCGTCAAACCCACATTGTCAGCTTAGCATTATTCTTACTGAATCTAAGCATAAGAGCGAACGGTTATGCTTACTTTTGGCCTCTATATGCTCCAGAGGTGGAAAAGATTTAGAAAAAATCGTCGTTTTGCGTATTGACAGGTACCAACCCACACATACATTTAATATCCAAAACGACGATTTTTTCTAAATCTTT
>WRKS01000062.1 GCA_009778015.1 Candidatus Saccharimonadota bacterium | reverse complement strand
CGCCACAATCTCTGCCTCGCGCTCGTTGTTTTTGGCGTTCAAGAGCTCAAATTTTAGCCCCGCTTTATCCAATCGGTTCGCCAAGAGTTCGTTTTTGACAATAGAAGCCGAGCCAATCAGCACCGGGCGGCCCGATTTGTGGTATTTCTTGACTTCTTCTACGATGGCGTTAAACTTCGCGTCCTCGGTGCGGTAAATTAGGTCGTCCAAGTCCACGCGCGCTAGCACCTTGTTTGGCGGAATCTGCACCACACCCAAGCCGTAAATCTGTTGGAATTCCTCCGCCTCGGTAAACGCGGTGCCGGTCATACCGGACAACTTGCTATATAGCCTAAAGAAGTTCTGGAACGAAATCGTCGCCAGCGTCATGGATTCTTGCTGCACCGCGACCAGCTCTTTCGCCTCAATCGCTTGGTGCAACCCCTCGGAATAACGGCGGCCGTGCATCAAACGGCCGGTGTGCTCATCCACGATAATTACCTCGCCGTCGTTTGTTACCACATAATCTTTGTCGCGCTTAAAAAGCTTTTCCGCCCGCAAGGCCTGGTCAACGTGGTAAATCGCCCGCACATTATTGGCCGCATAAAGCTCTTTCAGCCCCAGCGCCCGCTCAATCTTATCTATGCCACTATCGGTCAGAGTTACACTGCGGCGCTTTTCGTCCAGCACAAAGTCATCGTCGGCAATCGTCTTAATAATCTTTGCGAATTCGTAGTAAGCCGCCGGGTTCTCTGCCGCCGGCGCGCTGATAATCAGTGGCGTCCTCGCCTCGTCAATCAAGATACTGTCCGCCTCGTCCACAATCGCAAAATTTAACTTGCGCTGGCGCAACATCCGCGCGTCTTTAACCATGTTGTCGCGCAAATAATCAAAACCAAGCTCGTTGTTGGTTGCATAAGTAACATCCGCCTGGTAAGCCTCTTTACGGGTCGCCGGGCGCAGCTTTTTCATTCGCGGATCGCTATGGTTTTCGTTGTCGTAATCCTTGTCAAACAAGAAACTCTCGTCCTGGATAATCACGCCGACCGACAAACCCAAGAAGTCGTAGAGTTCGCCCATCCAACCACCGTCGCGCTGCACCAAGTAGTCGTTGACTGTCACCAAATGCGCGCCCTTGCCGGCCAACGCATTTAAGTAGAGCGGCAGCGTCGCGACCAAGGTCTTGCCCTCGCCGGTTTTCATCTCGGCAATGTTACCATCGTTTAGGACCATGCCACCCAAAAGTTGCACGTCAAAGTGACGCATACCCAGCACGCGGCGCGACGACTCGCGCACCAAGGCAAAAGCATCCGGCAAAATCGCGTTCAAGTCGCCTTTTTTCTTTTCTAGCTTCGCTTTTAGCACCTCGGTCTGCCCTTGCAGCTCCTTTTTGGTCATCGCCTCGTATTTTGGCTCTAGGCTGTTTACCTCGGCCACCACCTTGAGGTAGCCCTTGATTATCTTTTTCTGCGCATCGCCAAACACTCGCTCCAAAATCTTCGCGAGCTGTCCTCTGTCCGCAAGCTTATCGCTCGGTTTATTCTCTTTACCCATATATATTATATGTTAGCACACTTGGGGTGCGATGTGAATAGTAGAGCGAGTATTTATTGCGATTTCACGAAGACTCTCGGAGCCCACGGGCGAGAGCGAGATGCGCCGACCCCGTAACGACGGGTGGAGGCGACATCGTGCTGAGTGAAATTGTAATAAATACTTGCGCAACATAAAAGCTTATGCTAAAATATAATCAACAAAAGGAGAATTTATGGCAAAGAAAAGCAGCCAAAAGAACATAGAACAAAAACAAAACATCGTCACCACCATCATCGCGTGTGTGGTGCTCTTATGTGTTCTGGTCACCGGTATAGTAGTGATCGCCGTCAGAGCGCAAAATGAACAAAACGCGCACCTGCCATGGCAAGGCGCTTTCGCTCGCTACTTCGGCGGCACCGACGAGAACGCCCTAGAAATCCTCAGTCGCGACTACGAGGTCACTCTAGGCGAGAAAGAGGGCTTTGGCACCATCGTCTCAGTCATCAACGGCACCGAGGCTACCGATGGCTTTGAATGGGGCGTCTGGCTCAACGGCACCCGCATCACCGACCGCCCAGCCGACAAAATTGAAACCAAGCTAGACGACGTGATCATCTGGCAAATCACCAAGATTAACGGCGACGAATAGAGCAGCCAGCGATATAAAACTAAGCGACAGAAACTAACTTCCGTCGCAATCAGCCGAGAGGTTCGTAAGCCTCTCGGCTTCCTCTTCTGCAAACTCTTTATTGGTGTCAAACCCTAAATCCAAAGCCCGGAGCGCCTCGGCCTGCTCTCGCAGTGTCATCGTCTCGTCATCAATGATCGGTATAATTTTCTCCGCCCGCTCATCAAACTCGGCGTCAAACAACGCGCGCACAAACATCTCGCTCTCTTGGTTAGTCGCTTCTGCCCGCTCCTCCAATACCCGCATCTCGCCGGCATTGACTGTCAGCATGGTCAACCAAGCCGCGATATATAGCCCGACAAAAACACCGCCCAGCACCAAAGTCATGGTGTTGATTTCCCGCTTGTCGCGCGGTATTACCGACACTCTCTTGCCCGCCGCCCTCGTTGTCCGGCCCGCCGTCTTTGCTGTTGCCCTGGTTGTCTTACTCGTTTTCTTAGTTGCCATATGCCACCTTTCTATTTCCCTACCTTTAATGTTGTTAACGCCTTCTTTGCCGCCTGACGCTCCGCCTCTTGTTTACTGGAGGCCTCGCCCACACCGGCCCGCTTGCCGTCCACTTTGACTTCCACCCGAAACCACTTGTCATGATCCGGGCCGGTCTCATCCAGCAAGCGATATTTCGGCTGCTGCCCAAGCGTGCCTTGGGACCACTCCTGCAAATTGGACTTCGGGTCATACCAGCTACCTTGCTCCATAATCTTTTCGTATTTTGGCACGATATTCCGGTAAATGAACTCCGCCGCTGGCGTGTAACCGCCATCCAGATAAATCGCCCCGATTACCGCCTCAAACGCGTCCGCGATAAAGACTCTCATCGCACGCGGGCCGTTGTTGTTTTGCCGCTCGCCCTTGCTGACGCGCACATAGTCCTCAAAACCCAGCTTGGCGCCGGCATCGGCGATAGAATCGGTCTTGACCAGCGCCGCCCGATAAGCCGTCAGTTTACCCTCGGCGTCCGAGGTGTTCTTAAACAAATAGTCCGTAATCGCCATCTCCAGCACCGCGTCGCCCAAGAACTCCAACCGCTCGTTGTGGCGGTGTGTGCTAGAGCGGTGCTCGTTGACATAGCTGCGGTGCGTCATCGCCGTTATAAAAATCCCCAGATCATTAAACTTATAGCCGATTTTGTCCGCCGCAAACTTCTCGTATTTTGCTTCTGTTTCTTTATTTATGTTCATTTTGCCCTTACTTTCGCTTTTATGTTCATTTTGCCCTTACTTTCGCTAATGCTTCTTCTACCAATTTCCGCACATCATCATATTCTACCATTTCTAACGCGTCTTTGAAATCAAACCAGTGAATCCCGTTCATCCATTCTTCTTTTTGCACATCCTCGTCGCCCAGCGCCTCCATCAAATAAACTTGGGTAGTCATCAGCACCAGCACATCCTCGCGCTGGAACTTGAATTCAACTTGCCCCATATAGTCCAAGACCTTGACGTGGGTCAGCCCGGTTTCCTCGCCAATCTCGCGAATCGCCGTCGCTCTCGCATCTTCGCCATCTTCTATATGGCCTTTCGGAATGGTCCATCTATTTTTCGCGTCTTGAATTAATAGAATCTGGATGCCAAAATCATGGCCCTTCCGAAATACTACCGCTCCCGCTGTCGGTTCCCTTACTACGCGGCTTATCGCCGTCCGCTCCCCCGTCTTTTTCGGTATCTTTTCCTTCATTATTCTCCTCTACATGCGTTCGCCAGACTGCACCGAGCACGCCGTTGATAAATTTACTACTGTTATCGCCGCCAAAAGTTTTGGCCAGCTCCACCGCTTCGTTGATCGCGACACTAGCCGGCACTTGCTCTTGTCGCCACAAGACCTCATAGGTCGCAAGCTGCAAGATCGCCCGGTCAATCGCCGAAAGTTCTTTGATTGGTCGCTCTGGCGCAAGCGGAGTCAAGATGTCGTTAATCTTGTCTATGTTTTGCTCCACGCCCTCAACCAACTCGCGAATAAACGGCCGATCCTTGACGCCCGTATCGTATGGGATCATGTTTTTCATCATGATGCCGTCCATGGTCGCAAGCGGATCTTTAGCCTGCGTCCGCATATCATACTCGTAGAGCGTCTGAATCGCGATTATTCTTCCAAGGTGCCGATTACTACCCACCTGCGCCTCCTATTTGGCCTTCTGCGCAGCCGGCTTCCCGGCTTTCTCGCTTGT
>WRKS01000061.1 GCA_009778015.1 Candidatus Saccharimonadota bacterium | reverse complement strand
AACAATCTTCCAGCATATACGACGTGCCGCTTTATGCTTTGGCCAGCTTCATATCTAGGGCGGGCTAGCACCCCCCACATACATTTAGTAGCCTAATAGTATGGTGCGGTGGGAGTTTTCGCCATTATTCCCGGCACCACTAAAGTAGCTCAAAGCAAAAACACCAGCTCCAACGCCTCGGTTAGAATCGTTCCCAGCCAGCCACCAAGGAGCTGATGTATAGACGGACGGAGCGTAGTCAGAGTTCCAACCCCCGCTCCAGCTCCCAATCTGAATAGGTGCGCTAGTGGTTTCTGATGTACTAGTGCCGAAAAATAGAGAGTTCCCAGCCAAAGCGCCACTAGCTATGGCAAGCCTCCCATCTCCTCCCACGCCGAGTTGGCCAACTCGGCGTGGATGCAATCGCTGCGATTAGGGATGGCGGGTTAGCGAATAACCCTAAATTCTTTGGCTCTACGCTGGCAGAAATAGTTGCTCGCTCTGCTTCCAATAATAGTAGCTGGAATGGAGATTATGCTTATTCTGTTGCGACCCCCAACTCCCGCTTTTGGTTTGCTATGGGTAATCGCTCTTTCAATAGCTCTCAGGTTGGTGTATTTGCTTTTTATGGCTCTAATTCCGGAGGCGGCGCAGCCGAGCATCACTCCCACCGCACCATACTATTAGGCTACTAAATGTATGTGGGGGGTGGTTAGCGATTGCGGAAGTGGACAAAGACCGCGCTATCAACCGGGATATCCATTAGCGAATACTCGCCGCCGCGCAAACCATAGTTAAACTGCGAGACCCTTACCCAGCCATCGCCCAAAATCGCCTCTACAATCATCACGTGGCCCCATCTTGACACGCTGTCCGAGCAACCATAGCACCAAACCGCCGCCGCACCGACTAATGGCACATTGTTAGCCACCGCACCCATCAACCGTGGTGCCGTGTCTGGCCACTGCTTAGCGTTGCCCGCGCCCTGGAAAGGCAACACATGCTTGCCAAACCGATGCCATAAAGCCCAAGCCGCATAACTAGTGCACTGGCGATTATACATCCCCCAATCGTCCACACCAACCGAAGTCGCCATACTGTAATTACAGCCCCAACGACCCCAGAGTCCCGCAGCGCTCGCCGGATAGCCCGAACCACCCGGGCAGCCCAAAAGCCCCGAGAAATTGCGCGCCACTCTTGTCCCCGGCGGCCGATTGGCATTATTGGCGCCGCCCTGCGTCTCCATCCATAAGCGCAATCGTTCGGCATTCAGCGCCTCTAGCTCCTGTTGAGCCGCATTTCGCATATTTTGGTAGCCCTGCTCGGTACCGCGCGTTATCGCCAATAAGTGTTGCTGTTGCGCCCGCGTTGCCGCCAAACTGTTGCGCTGAGCGACTTGTTCGGCCAAAATCCGTTCCACCCCCGCTTTGTCATCGTCCAGCTGGGATTTGAGCAACTGTAACTCGCGCGCCGCTTGGCGCAAATTGTTAGAGACCACGCTCATCGCCATCTCGCGATCTATAAACTCCGAGATATCACGTGAGGATAATGCCCGCTCCAATGGCGTCAAAGAGCGCGCCAAATGGACATCCACAATCACATCGCCCAACCGTTGCTGAGTGTCGCTAATCCGCTGTTCGGTGTTTTCTATTTGATCCTCTAGACGCCGTTTTTCTAGCTCGCCCAAGTCAATCTCGGCCTGGATGGAAGCCTCTTGCGCCCGCAAAATACCAATTTGCTGCGCCAAAGAGTCGGCCTGATCACGATATTTGGCGATTTCTTGTTGGAACCGCAAGATCTCGGCCTGCTTAGCGGCAATCTCTCGGTCTAGCTCCGAGATAGTCCGCGCGTTACCCACCGGCACTGTAACCATCTGCACCGAAATAACAAAAGCTATGGCGCACGCGGCAAACGCCAACAGCCCGCGAAAGAATCTATTTTGCAAAAGAGGCTCTTTGTTCTCGGTTATGCTCATACCCTTATTGTATCAAAAATGACTGAGGTGTGTCAAGATTGCAAATACTGGTGGCAGATATGAGAATTCATGCTATACTACGTTTAGTGGAAGCGTGGCCGAGTGGTTTAAGGCGCACGATTGGAAATCGTGTAAGGGGCAACTCTTCGGAGGTTCAAATCCTCTCGCTTCCGCCACACTTATATTATAGAAGTCATGAAAAGAATTTTACTTATCATCGGTGCAGTGGTTGTGTTATCGGGGGCTATTGCCTTCGCCGTCAATGCCGTTAGCAACCGAGAGCCTGACCCTGACGTCGCCGAAGTTGCCCCACCGACCGTCCAAAAGATTTCTGCCGAACAAGCTAAGACTATGATGGCAGACAACGAGCATTTTATTCTGCTGGACGTCAGATCCGAAGAAGAGTTCCAAGCCTCGCATATCGCCGGCGCTACCCTGATCCCGGATTATCAGCTGTCAGAACAAGCCGCCGTCCAGCTACCGGACCAAGACGCCCTGATTATTGTTTACTGCCGTAGCGGCGTCCGCAGCAGCACTGCCGCCCAAAAACTGGCTGACCTCGGCTACACCAAAGTTTACGATATGGGCGGCCTTCTCGCTTGGCCGTTTGAAACTGTCAATGCGCCCCCGGAAGAAGCCCTTTAATTTAGCGCTCTACTTGCAAAATTGCCAAAATTTTGTATTATTTAGATATGAGCAAGCAAAACAAAGCCCCAGAAACTGAGGCCGTGGACACTCAAATAGCAGAACTCACGGCGGATTTACAGCGCATGCGCGCCGACTTTGAGAACTACCGCAAAAACGTAGAGCGCGACAAAGCGTTCTTGGTTGCCGCGACCGAGCGCAAAGTGCTTATTAGGTTCTTGCCCGTTTTAGACGATATTGAGCGCGCCGCAGGCCACGTCCCGGCTGAGCTAGCTGATAACCCATGGGCCGAGGGTGTGGCCAACCTTACCAAGAAACTTGCGGCTGCCCTAAAAGAGGTCGGTGTCACCAAAATCAACGCCCAGAGCGGCAGCAAATTTGACCCCAACCTACACGAAGCCGTTACCAGCGGCAACAACGGCGAAAAAATCACCGAGGAACTACGCAGCGGCTATCTCTTGGACGGCGAAGTAATCCGCCCCAGCATGGTTAACGTGGACTAACCAGCTGCAAGCACCCAGAATCCACTATGCTTTAAGCTACACGGTTATGCTTTAGGTTACGCGGTAATATCTTCCAGCCAAAGCGCCAACTCTTCTAGCAAAAGCTCTTGGTGGTCCGAGACGCCGGGCTGATCCGATAGCGAACGCATGGCAATCGCCATTTCTTTCTGAAACTCCGGCAAGCGGGCTTTGATTTTTTCGGTCCGGTAGTCATGCCAAATTGCCGCCTCGGATTTAGTCAACGACCGCGGAAAATTACGCGCCTTGTAGAGCGGCAGCATCTTGGCCAACCGCTCGTCGTTGAATTCGGGGTTAAAATCGGACAAGGTTTGTTCATTGGCGTTTCGCACCGCCTCCATTTTCGGCTTGTCGGCGTCGGGCACAAAACTATCGTAGAGCGTGCGGTCGGGGTCGCTGCTAGGCGGAAAAGGCGGACGCTCCAGCGCCGCCTCCACGCGCGAGACAAAGGTTTTATCCTGCGCCAAAGCACCTAAGTTGGCCTGAATTTGCCGCATCTCTAAGCCGAGGCGCTTTAAATCATCCGGCTTCAGGACAGATAGCGGCGCGACCGCCGGGCAACGATTAAACTTCAGCTCCTTAACCGGCAATGGCACGTAACCCTCGGGGCGCTCTTTGTAAGGAACTTGTAAATGAGCTTGCAATTCCGCCTCGCTCATCGCCAAAAAAGCCGCCGGATCAACGCGTAGATCATAGACCAAAGCCCCTTGCGGGGTTTTGCCTAACGCCACTGCAACCGTCGTTTTGCTAGGGTGCGAGTAGCGGCCCGACGCATAAACAAACGGTTCGCCAGCCATAACTAAGCGCTCTACCTGCTTTTTATCGCGCATGCCCAGTAGGTAATCAAAAATTTGCGGTTGCTTAGCCTTAAGCAAGCGAGCAACCGAGATTAACGCCAAAACATCCGACAACGCGTCATGAGCCTGCAAATGTTCTAGCCCATTAGCACTTGACAAATCAGTGAGTTTATTGCTTTGCTTGCCATCTCTCTCGGTCCATTTGATGCCACCCGGGCGCAAGGCGCGCGTCATACGGACCACATCTAGTAAGTCCCAGCGCGAGCGATTGTCCGCCCAAGCCCAAGCATAAGCGTCGTAAAAGCTACGAAAAAACAAATTACGGATAAACTCATCGTCAAAGCGGATATTATTGTAGCCGACAGCAATAGTATCGGGCGTAAAAATCTCGCTCATAAGCAAGCTCGCCAGCTCCGCCTCTGTGATGCCGTCTTGCTGTGTCATTTGCGGTGTGATGCCGGTAGTCAGCGTAGCAATCGGGCTAGGCAAAATGTCATTTGA
>WRKS01000060.1 GCA_009778015.1 Candidatus Saccharimonadota bacterium | reverse complement strand
TGGGGTCGGAGAAATCGCCACGAGCGCGCGAACCATACAGCACCGCTCTGCTAGCACCGGAATCTTTGATTGTAGCAATAATCAACCCTAAAGTCCTTTCGCTAACACCAGTTTTAAGCGCGAGTTCGGTTATAGTCATTTATAAACTCCCTAAACATTGCGGCGTGTTTGTCTTTAATGTTGCTGTAAATCTCTTGCGCCTTTTCCTCGTTGTAAGTATGACTTGTGAGGTTGCGGTCTCGGATTAAATCGGCCCATTTTTCGTCAGCCGCTAGAATCGCTCTTTCTTTTGCAGCACGGATTACATCAAGTGGGAAATGCCCTGCTTCAACCTTATTGGACTCCAGTAACTCTTTCAAGAACTTCCAAAATAACTCGGTCGTGAACTCAAAGCGCTGTATAACCGCATCAACCTTTATCGCCGAATCTGGCATTAAAAGTGCCTCATCCAGCCGCGCCGAAGCACTCCGCAACTGCTCAAACTTGTAGTTGACTTTCTCCATGCCTATATTATATCACCCCCCACATACATTTAGTAGCCTAATAGTATGGTGCGGTGGGAGGTGTTAGACTCAGCGATGCCAGTATGCTGCTCCGCAGAGAGCACACCAGCTCCAGAGCCGTTATCGGATGAACCGCCAGGGGCAGACCAAGCACGAGTCGGGGCAAGCGATCCGGCCCAGCTGCCATGCCAAGCGCTATTATTTGTGTTACCGCGCACGCTGACTATTTCCGCCGTAGAATCGCCAAAGAACTGGGAATTATTAGCAAGTCCGCCGCTTACTAGCCTGTCAGCAAGACTATTTTCCACGCCGAGTTGCTGGACGTAGCAAACAATACAATCTCAACTCATGGTGCGGTAGGCGCAAAAAGCATTCTATGCTATAATCAAAATATGATTGTGATATTGCTTATTCTTTATTTTATAGCGGTGTTTTTGGTTGCGGTGCGTCCAACTCATTCCATCTTAAGCCAGTATGAGCTAGAGCGGCGTGCTAAAACCGGCGACGCCAACGCCAAGAAGGCGCTTTTCCGCGAGAAAATGCTGCCGAGCGTGATGGTGCTGCGCGATTTCTTGGTGCTGGCCTCTATTCTTGGCTTTGCCGTGGTAGCTTATTTCCAATACGACTTCATGCTGGCGATTTTTATCACGGCGCTGGCCGCGATTTCCTTAGCGGTCGTCCGTAACATTCGCACCTGGTCTAATTTGGCGACCGCACTCTACCGCCATGCCGAACCAGAATTACTCAACTTTGTCAAGTATCTTTATGGTATCCTCAAGTTTTTTTCTGGCGTCAAAGAAGATTTTATCAACCCGACTATCGGCAGTCGTGACGAACTGATGCGTCTAGTCCAAACCGCGAGCGATGGCGTCATCTCGGCCGAAGAAAAGAAGCTCTTGTCCGGCGCCTTGCAGTTTTCTGAGTATCGCGCCGCCGATATCATGACGCCCTTAGAGGACACGATTATGATTCAGGCCAATACCGAACTCACACCGACTAAAATTGACGAGTTGTCGCGCACCCATTTTCGCCGCTTCCCGGTTTATAACAAAAACGAAAACGACATCGTGGGCATCTTAAATATCCGCCGTCTCACCAGCCTGGCCGTCAAAGATACCCTGTCCGCCCGCGAGGTTATGCGGCCCAAGGTCTATTTTGCCCGCACCGACAACACGCTGGACGACATTTTGGCGGTTTTTGCCCGCACTAATACCTTTATGCTGGTTATAATTGATCGCCGCAAAAAAGTGCGCGGCATCTTGACTGTCGCCGACATCTTTGAGCGTCTACTCGGCCGCCCGCTCTCCGACGAGTTTGAATTTGACGCCGACCCCGACGCCGTCGCGACCCGCATTAAGTAACCTCACCCCCCACATACATTTAGTAGCCTAATAGTATGGTGCGGTGGGAGGTGGTGCTACCAGCACCTCCAGCAAGGCGCGCGGATGCAAAAATTCCTATATGCGGCGGCCAAGGTGGCTGGAATGTGCCGCCACGCCGAGACCAAGCGGCTACAGAAACTGGTGTTGTAGTCTCGCCGTCGTTCCAGCCACTAGGGATATCACTATTGCTTATTGTGTCTAATATGCCATCACCAAAGAACCGGGGATTACTAGTTAAGGCCCCGTCTGAAGCCGCGCGTTCACTATCCACGCCGAGTTGGCCAACTCGGCGTGGATAATATCAGCGCAGTATGGGCCGGGAGGCTAGCTAGCAATTCACTATTCTTCGGTGGCGCTCAAGCGGAAATAACTAGCATATCGCCAACTACTGGGCGCCAGGGTGGTTGGAATGCTGACTTTGTAAGCTCTGCTAACTCATCAGTTCCTTGGTTTGTACTTGGAGCGCGCACGGGTAATAACGATGCTACGGGTATATTTGCATTCTATGGCGAATCGGGCAATGCCAGTGCTGGCGCAGCCCAACACGGCCACCGCACCATACTATTAGGCTACTAAATGTATGTGGGGGTTAGACGTTAAACTTAAACTCAACCACGTCGCCGTTTTGCATCACGTAGTCTTTGCCGACTGTCGCAAGTTTGCCGGCCTCCTTGACTGCTTTCTCGCTGCCGAACGCCGCGAGATCATCGTATTTGGCGACGCTTGCCGCGATAAAACCGCGCTCAAAATCGGTGTGGATTACCCCAGCCGCTTGCGGCGCAGTGGCGCCCTTCTTGATTGTCCAAGCCCGCACCTCTTTTTTGCCGGCGGTCAAAAAGCTCTGCAGACCAAGCGTGTCGTAGGCGGCCTTGATCAGCTTTTCCAACCCCGAGTGCGTGATATTATATTCCGCTAAGAACTCGGTCTTGAGCTCTGTATCTAGGTCGGCTAGCTCGCTCTCAATCCGCGCGTTGACAAAGATAGATAGCGCGCCGGGTGTCGCGCCTTCTGCGATAGCCGAGAGTTCGCGCTGTTTCGCGCTGTCGTGCAGGGTCTTTTCGTCCACATTAAACATGTAAATCACCGGCTTCTTGGTCAAGAGCGGGATTTCGTCTAAATCGCTCTCCTTTAAGCCTTTTTTGGCGCGCACTTTGGCCAATGTGCCGTCGTCTGCTAGTTGAAGCTCCAGGTTGATAATTTCAATGTCGTCCTTAGGGCTAGTGCCGGTTTGGATTACGTCGCCATCCTCAAAGGCACGCACTACATGGCAAATCGCGTGGCATTCACGGATATGAGCCAAGAACTGGTTACCCAAGCCCTCGCCTTCGCTTGCGCCCTTGACCAGGCCCGCGATATCTACAAACTCAACTTGAGCCGGGACGATTTTCTCGGTATCATACATCTTGGCCAACACCACTAGGCGCTCATCCGGCACCGCGACCATGCCGCTGTTTGGCTCAATCGTCGCAAATGGATAGTTTGCCGCCAGCACCTTGGCGTTGGTCAGCGCGTTAAATAGCGTGCTCTTGCCGACATTTGGCAACCCTACTATGCCAATTTTAACCATGCTTGCTCTCCTCTGTGCTCATACTTAAAACTATACCATAATTAAGCTATAAAAACTATAGTGTTAGCTCGGCCACGCTAATCCGCCACCCCCCACATACATTTAGTAGCCTAATAGTATGGTGCGGTGGGAGACGATGAGGAGATCTTGGCCAGTATTGCTAGAGGACGAAAAAACACCACCGCGGCTTTCGTCGCCCGAAGCAGCACCTAGCACCGGCCAAGAAGCGGTTGCAGATATAATCCAAGCGCTATCAGTATTCCAGCCGGCTGTGCCGCCGCTAGACGATGTGCTGGTTGTTTCAGCAAGAGCGGCACCAAAGAATAATGAGTTATTGGCAAGACCACCCCATGCTATCGCGTTCTGGCTGCTCACGCCGAGTTGGCCAACTCGGCGTGAACGAGCAAAGCGCTATAACCAATGGCAATCTAGAAGGTAATTCAATGTTCTTCGGAACCAGCACGTCAGAAGTAGTAGCAAGGTCACGCCTTACGCTCCCGGCTACTGATTTTTCAGGCTGGAATAACGATGATGGTCGGACTGTCATATCTGGCACTCCATGGTTCTACACTGGTGGCATGTCAATGCAGGAGGCTAATGCAGGTATCTTTTCTACTTCTCGCAGGAACGCCGCAGCAGACTACTCCGTCTCCCACCGCACCATACTATTAGGCTACTAAATGTATGTGGGGGGTGTCAAAAGCATAATCGTTGTAGATGAACCACTTGCGCTCGCCGCCGTCAAGAGCCGTTAACTCATAGACTCTGTATCCGTAGAACCTTTTTCCTTAGACCCTCCGTAGCCTGGCGTAGATGGTCCAGGCCGCCAGGATTGAGCCGGCAAATATCACATAGAATATATCCTGGCCTACCGTTAATGCCAGCCCAGCAAAAGCCAAGCAGACCGCCATCTGTGCAAAATAAATTGTCGTTTCTACCGCCGCCGAGGTCACGCTCGGCTCCAACTTGAGGTTTTTGACAATCCTTTGCTCATACGACCAATAAACATTATCATAGGCGCGGCTGGCAATCCGGT
>WRKS01000059.1 GCA_009778015.1 Candidatus Saccharimonadota bacterium | reverse complement strand
AACCGATTGCGCCAGCCGCTCCGGTAGAACCGGTGAGCTCGCCTTTTGGTGGCGAGAGCGTGACGCCGTTTTCGCCCGACCCAACACCAGCACCTGCGACAGCCACACCAGTGGCGGCTCCGGCAGGGGCACCAGCAGCGGCAAATGATCCTTTCGCAACTGGCGCTAGCGCACCAAAGGCAAAAGGCGAAGGCCTAACGATTGGCGGCAAGAAGCTTACGCCGACCACCCTAATCTTGATTATTGTTCTTGGCGTCTTGGTCCTTGGTGGTATTGGACTAACAATCTTCTTGACAACAAACAACCCGGGCTAAGCAACAAACAAAATATAAAAAGCCAGCATATTTTTTGCCATGTGCATGATGACGCTGGCATTTATATTGCCGGTCAACTCGCGGGCGCCGCAAGAAATCATAGAGAGAACAAAGACATCTACCGCGACATTCCATTGGCCGTGGGCGGCGGCAAAAACAACGCTAACAAGGGTGGCTGACAAAATAAAGCCTAGCTTGGCGCGGAGGCGGCCGAAGATAAGCCCGCGGAAGATGAGCTCCTCTATAAAGGGCACAAAAACGCAAATAAAGAGAAAGGCGATGAGCAAGTTAACGCCAAAGAGGGCGCTAGGCAGGCCGACATCTTGTGTTTGCTCCCAGTCCACAAAAGGCAAGACTTGGCGTGCGAGCACCATGGCCAGGACCGAGGCGATAAAATAAACTATAGCACCTATCAGGCCAAAGCCGATTTCGTTCCAGCGCGGGAGCTCTAGGCCGAGTTCGGTGCGCTTAACACGCCTCTTTTGGATAGCCGAGATAATGGCATAGAGAACAAAGAACGCCCCGACGAAAAACAGTATTTGCCAGACGAAATTAAGCACCAGAGCCCAGTTGACGCTCCAAGTGATAGGGCGAAAGTTAAAGATTGCACCCAAGAACCCACCGCTAATCATGTTGCTAACCTCCATATATCAAGAAATATAGTAAGCGCGGCGAGGGCTAGGATAGCCATAAAGCCGCGAGTGATGATCTTTTCTTCGGTTTCTTTAGAGATCTCCTTTTGGGTCACTTTAGAGAAGATGACCAAAAGCCAGCGGCCACCGTCAAGCGCCGGAATCGGAAGCAAGTTCATAACGGCCAGAGACAGGGAGATCACACCGATTAGGAGTAAGACAACGCTAATACCGGAGGCAAAAGCGCCGGGGAAGAGGATGCCGATAATGCCAATGGGCCCGGAGAGGCCGTCGCCAGCGGAAGCGATCTTGGCGCTGCCGGCGCCAGCGTCAACGCCGCTGTTAAAGAGGCCTTGGATGTTCTCAAAGATGCCGACAAAGAGATTGCCGAGCATGCCGCCGAGACCCTTGAAGGTTTCGTAGGTGAGTTGGGCGGTCAAGGCCACGCCGACAATCGGCGCGCTCCAGGTAGCACGGTTAGATTCCTCGCTAAAGGTAGAGATGCCGAGAACGCCTTTGCCGTCGGCGCCGTCGCTGAGCGTCACGGTTTTGGTTAGTTCGTATTGGTATTGGACGCCGCAAACCGCCGGCCCATTAAACGGAGGGATGTCGTCACCGGAGGTTTCGCAAGTTATTGCCGTGCGCTCAACCACAACCGCGACCTCTTCGCCCTTGTGGGCGGCGGTCATACTGGGGACCTCGCTACTGCTTAGGACAGCTTGGCCAGCGATGCTAATAAGGATGTCGCCGGATTGCAGGCCGTTTTCTGCGGCTACCGAGCCCTCTACGACATGGGCAATCTCTACCGGCCCGAGGATCTCGTGGTTGTCGGCCGGGACGACAAACTGGTTAGGAATAAGCTTAGGCATACCAAAGAGCGATAAGACAGTAAAGACCAAGGCGGCAAAAATGAGATTGGCCGCGACGCCGGCGAGCAAAAACTGGGTTTTGCCTTTGAAGCTCGCCGAGCCGTAGGTGCCTTTACGCTTATCGGCCGAGTTCTCGCCCTTGACGCGGCAAAAGCCGCCAATGGGCAACCAGTTGATAGATAAGACCACACCATTTTTGAGCTTGCGTTTGTAGGCGGCGGGGGGAAAGCCGATACCGAATTCTTCTACCTCAATGCCGTTTTTGCGCGCCATAAAATAATGGCCCAGCTCGTGGACTACGACAATCAGGGTAAGGAGGAGTAAGCCGCCGATAATCTGCGCGATTAAAACCAAGACACCCACCAAGGTCATATCTTCATTAGTTCCGCTTCTTTGGCTTTAAGCTCAGCCTCTATCTTGCCGGTAAATTCTTGGGTGGTGTCCTCAATCTGCTTTTCTGTGCGTTTGGCCTCGTCCTCGGCGACCTCTTTGGCGTCCTTCATCTTTTTGACAAGTTTGCGGGCGTCCTCGCGAGCGGCGCGGAGGGCAATTTTGGCCTCCTCGGCTTTGCTGGCAGCGGCTTTGACGATTTCGCGGCGGCGCTCTTCGTTGAGGGCAGGGATAGGGACGCGGACGACGCGGCCATCGTCGGACGGGTTAAGGCCGAGGCTTTGATCGTTGCGAATGCCAGCGGCGACATTTTGGATAGTTGAAGGGTCAAATGGGGTAACAGTAATAAGCGTGGCGTCAGTAACAACAACGTTGGCGACTTGGTTAAGCGGCATAAGCTGGCCATAGGCCTCTACTTTAACACCGGCTAGCATGTCGGGGTGGGCCCGGCCAGTCCTTAGTTTTGACAACTCGCTTTTGAACCTCTCTACCGCACCCTGCATCCGTGATTTCATCTCTTCCATATAGTATATTATAGCACAGAAAAGGAAAGCCGCCTGATTATTTCTTGCGGGTTTTGGTGCGGTGTTTAATCGTGACGTCAAATTTATCCATGTAGAGGCCGAGGGCAAGGCGGGTCTGCGAGTAGAAGGCGGTGGCGGAGGTGTAGCCGATGGCGACGACCGGGACTAGGACCCATTGCGCGACAAAACCTACGAGCTTCCAGTTGGTGCGGTGCTTCGGGCGGGCCGGAAGCATGAGGAGAGAAAAGACGACCAAAAGCAAGATGCCGACTAGGGCAATCTGCTGGATGGTAGAGATAATAATTGGCAGTTGCTGGACGACGAGGTCAACCCGGACCGAACGATTGAGAAAGAGCGGGATAAAGCCGCCGAACATGATGAGAACCGGGTAGGTGGCGAGCGTCAGCGGCTCGTTGATAAGGACAAAGAAATGGCCCAGAGTTTTCCAAAACGGCGCTTTGCGCTTGCGGGTAAAGAGGTTAGAAGCGACAAAAGCGACGTCGCTGGCACCATAAAACCAGCGGCGAAGCTGCTTCCACTGCGCCTTCATGCTGGCGCGGAGGGTTGGGCCTTGGACGATATCTTGGCCAATGCTAACCCCGACCGGCACGGCGCGGTAGTTACCGTCAAAAAAGAAGTAGGAGCGCCAAAATTGGTGGCCATCCTCTACAATAGAACGTTTGGTCCAAAAATCCATCGCCTTAAGGGCCGAGAGCGGCTGGCTGTGGCTGGCGAAGTTGCGGGTCAAGTGGGGGCGCATTTGGCTGGCGAGGCTCCAGAAGGTGTTGCCGGCCGCCACCACGCGCATCGGCGCCGGAGCGTCCCAGACGTTGTTTAAGAACAGCGAAACCGGTTGGAAGGAGCAGCGATCGCGGTCTTCGCTCGCGATAAATTCGTAGGCGACGCGGTCAAAATAGTCATGCTCGGGGCGATTGTCGCTGTCAAGGGTGGTAATAATTACCCGGTCGGCCGGAATCTTGGCTTGGTCAAAGTAGCGGGCGACATGATGCCCGGCGTAGGTGATGTTAGGGCCTTTGCCAATGACTTCGTCCGGCAAATCTTGGGGTTGCATGACAATCAAGAAATCGCGGCATTTGCTCTTGTATTTAGCTTGCAGCCGCTCGGCGGTCTGCTTAATCGCCAAACCGCCGCGCTCCTCGTATGCTAGCGTGATGACGACTTTGTTAGTATCAACACCGGAGGCGAGGACGCTGTCCACGGTTGGCGCGATGATGTCGTATGTCTCGTCAAAGGCGGCGATGATGACACCGTGGTAAATCTCCTGCGCCTTGGGGTAGTGCCAACTTTCGGCGGCAATGAGGCGGAGGATTTCCTCGTGGCGGCGGACAAGAGCGGATTTTTTGCCGCCTTGAGCGAGCCGTTTAGTGTAATGCTTTTCGGCGTCGTCTAGTTCGTGGACCCATTTATGCCAGTTGATTCTGCGATTGTGCCGCAGATTGCGGTAGGCGCGAAAGAGGGCGCTGGACATCCGGAGGACGCGGAGGAAAACCAGCGAGGTGAGGAAGAGCATGTAAAAAGCCGCCCAAGTCGGGCGGAAAATGGAAAGGAGAACGAGCGCGACGATAGCGCCGTAACTTAAGAAGGCGGGGAAAATCTCAAAAGCGCGGTATAAGGGGCGGCGCTTGCCGATGGGGATTTCGTTGTCCGGCATATTATGACAGCTCCGCGTTAAACAAAAGAACACGGACAGCGACAAAGCCGAGAGCGACTAGGACGAAAAAGGACAGTAGGACAAAACTGCGCGTGAAGCG
>WRKS01000058.1 GCA_009778015.1 Candidatus Saccharimonadota bacterium | reverse complement strand
GACGCCAAAATCTATGTCCCGACCAAACTGGCTAGCCGCAAGAGTCGCAGCCGCGATCGTTTTTACCCCATCCGAGGTTGGCGTGTCCGCACTACCTACAAAATCTTTGGCCGCAAAATCGGTTTGTTGCTCGCTTGGTTCTTTAGTTCTACCGGCCTGGTCCAGAAGTCCACCGACGGCAAGGTTGAGCCGCATGTCACACTCGCCAACTGGCAAGCGCGCCTAGCACTAGAGCAACTCAAAGACAAACCCAAAATAGACCGCTTGCCGCTCTTGGTAGAGCACCGCGACGCCGTTTTGAGAGCGCTTGCTAAAAAGGGCTATTATTTTGACTCTATTTGGTGGGACGTCGCGGTCAGCCCACGACGCTATTTTAGCAAGGTTAATTTTGACGCCAAGCGGACGCCGGTCGCCTTTGAGGTAGGCGAGAAAATGCTCAATATCCCCACTAACTTAAGCGCTAAAGAAAAGCGCGACATCATCGCCATCATTAAGAGCGCCCAAAAGTCCGCTGCAAAGGGCCAAAATGGAGCATAAAAACTTTTTACAAAGCAAGGAGTTTGCCGACTGGCGTCGCCTCTCCGGTGACGAAGTTCTAGAAGTAGCCGGCAATTATATGGTGGTTAAATCAGCCAAACGCGGCCGCTACGCCGAAATCGCCGGCGCGCTAATTACCGACTTTAAGTATTTTGCCAAAGAGGTGCAAAGGGTGGGGGAGGAAATCGGCTGCATTTATGTCCGTGTCCGCCCGCAACTTTTAGCCACCGAGACCAATGAACAGTCCATGCAGGCCGTTGGGTTTAAGCCGGCCGTGCGCCATCTCTCGGCAGAGAATACCGTTATTCTGGACCTCGCCAAGAGCGAGGACTCACTCCTTGCCGAGATGCGCAAGCAGACTCGTTACGAGATTCGGCATCTAGATCGCCACCCCTGTCTGACAGTAGAGCGGATGCTGGCAAGCGACAACGCTTCTATCCAAGCCTGGGATGATTTTGCCAACCTGCAAGTAGAGACCGCCAAGCGCCAAGGTTTTGTCGCGCCCAGCCATTCCGAGCTCCTTAACCTCCGCGAGGCCTTTTGGGACAAGGCCGTCTTGTATATCGCCAAGCATAATGGCGAGCCAATTGCCTACGCGATTGTCATTATTAGCCATGGCGAGGCGGATTATTTTGAGGCGGCAAGTAGCGAGGCGGCGCGCAACATCCCGGCGGCTTACGCCTTGCAGTGGCAGATTATCCGCGACCTAAAAGCCGGCGACGTCAAGTATTATAATCTCTACGGCATCGCGCCGGAGGGCGAGACCAACCACCGCTATTCCAAACTTACTACCTTTAAACGCGGCTTTGGCGGCGAGGTGGTCCACTATGTCCACGCCCACGACCTGCCGCTTAATAATTTTAAGTATCGCTTGTTGCGCCTCTACGAGCTGCGCGAAAAGAAGAGGATGAAATGGTAGAGAGAGGCAAAATGATAGCAATAGACAACCTGGACGACAAATCCACTTGGGACGAATTTGTTAAATCTCGCCCCGAGGCGAATTTTTTGCAAAGTTGGGATATCTTTGAGGCGCACAAAGCCATGGGGCGTCAAGTCGTCCGTCGCGCCGTTTATGAAGGCGAGGACGAAATGTCGGGCAAGTTAATTGGTGTTTACGGCGGCTTCGTGGAGCCCGCCAAAAAGGGCACTGGCCTGATGATACCGGGCGGCCCGCTGATAGATTTACAAAACAAGCAGGCGATAAACTTGATGTTAACAGATATGAAAAATCAGGCCAAGGTGCTCGGCTGCGATTTTGTCCGCCTCCGCCCGCAATGGGTGGACAGCCCCGAATCCCGCCAAGTTTTGCGTGACGGCGGCGCGACTAAGGCCCCGTTTTACTTGTCGGTTGAGCACGCCGGCGTGCTTGATATCTCCGGCACCGAGGAGGAGATTATGACAACCTTCCGCCAAAAGGCGCGCCGCGCCATTCGCAAGGCGCTCGCCGCCGACTTAGAGTTAATCGCGAGCCGTAACCCCGACGAGATGGATAAGTTCTACGAGATAGAGTTGGACCACGCCAAGCGGCAGGGCTACGTGCCATTTGCTAAAAAGTTTCTCAAGACTCAGTTTAAAGTGCTGGCAGAGAACGGCGAGGCCGAGCTATTTATCGCCAAGACTCCCGCCAACCCTAAAGACCCGGCCACCCCTCCCGGGCAGGTCCTCGCCGAGAACTTTATGGTCTTTTACGGCAACGAGGCATCCTACCTATACGGCGTCTCCACCAGCCTCGGCCAAACCTATTCCGCCGCGCCGCTCTTGCACTTGCTCGCCATCCGCGAAGCCAAAAAGCGTGGGATCAAGCGCTACAATTTTTGGGGCATCGTGGGCGAAGACGACACCGAGCACCGCTTTTACGGCGTCTCCACCTTTAAGCGCGGCTTTGGCGTTACCGAACTCAAATACACCCCAGCCCACGACATAATCATCAACCGAGTCCGCTACAACCTCATCACCAAACCGCTAGAAACCCTCCGCCGCAAACGCCGCAAAGTCTAGCTCCTACTCCCATGTGCTATAATACCGATATGAAAAGGGAGAAGGCGCAGACCGCCCGAGCGTGGCGGTTAGTTTGGGCGACCTATGGCCAGTTGCCTGGTTGGTGGGTCGCCATGGTGTTCTCGGCACTGGTGCGGATTTCCAACATGATTCTCATGCCTATTTTCTCTAGCATGATGCTCGGGGCCATGGCGGTTGGCGATTTTGAGCGCGCTTGGTATTTTGTCCTCGCCTTTAGCGCCGCCTCTTTGCTCTACGGCATCACCTACCCCACCGCCTATTGGTTTGCGGTCAAGGCAGAGCACAAGGGCTTTTACAAGCTCGTCAACCAATACTTTTACAAACTCGTTCATACCGACATTAACTATTTCTCCGACAACAAAACCGGCTATCTCGTCGCCCAGGCTCGCGGTTTTGGCGACGCCACTCTAAGACTAGTCCGCAAAATTCGCCGTGACCTCATGCGCACAGTCATCTCAATCGTCGTCCCGATTATCGTCATCATAACCCAAAATCTACTCATCGGTTGTGCCATTTTGTTACTCAGCCTTAGTATGATTTTTTATCTCAAGTGGGCGGCCCAGCGCCTGCACCCCATCCGCGAGGAGGCCAGAGAAGTCTTGCGCGAGAATACTGGCATCATCTCCGACATTATCACCAACATCGTCGCCGTCCGCGCCAGCGCCCGCGAGCAGACCATGTATCGGCGCATGAAAGAACGCTGGGATCTAGAGGTCAAAAAGTTTATCCGCCGTCATTTCTTGGCTATCAGGCTCACCATCGGCCGCGATGCCATCGGCGTCATTTTCTTTGTCGTCTCGGCCAGCCTAGTCGTCTGGCAGGGGTCGCAAAACGCCATCTCGTTTACCTTAGCGATTCTGATTATCCAATATCTTATGACTATCGCCGTCGGCTGCGCCAACCTCAATGACGATGTTGAAGATATCGCCGAAGAGATCAACCAAATCCAACCCGCTGCCGAGTTCATGGACCGCCCCAATAAAATCACCGACAAACCCAAGGCCAAAACCCTAAGCAAGGTCAAGGGCGCCATTACGCTCTCCGATGTCTCTATGAGCTACGATAGCGGCCCTGTCTTCTCTGGGTTATCACTTCAAATTACGCCCGGCGAAAAACTAGGTGTCGTTGGGGTGAGTGGCGCTGGCAAAACTACGCTCGTCCGCCTGATCATGCGTTTTGACGACGTAGAAAGCGGCCAGGTCGCGATTGACGGCCTAGACGTGCGCGATGTGACGCAAAAGTCACTCCACAAAAACATGGCCTATGTACCGCAAGAGCCGCTGTTAATGCACGATACGATAGACGCCAATATCCGCCTCGGCAAACCCAATGCCACTCGTCAAGAAGTCGCGGCTGCCGTCAAAGCCGCCAACTTGACCGACCTCATCAAGGCCTTGCCGGGCGGCCTAGATACCGTGGTCGGCGAGCGCGGCGTCAAACTTTCCGGCGGCCAAAAACAGCGCGTGGCAATTGCCCGCGCCATGCTCCAAGGGGCGCCAATTATGATTCTGGACGAGGCCACTTCAGCACTAGACAGCGAAAGCGAGGCGATTATCAAGGATTCGTTTAAGGACATCTTCCGCGGCAAAACTGCGATTGTGGTCGCCCACCGGCTCTCCACCTTACGCGACATGGACCGGATTATCGTCATTAGCAAGGGCAAGATTATAGAAGAAGGCTCGCACCTAAGTTTGGTCCGCCAAGACGGCGCCTACGCCAAAATGTGGAAGAAACAAAGCGAGTTTGAGTAACCTGCCCGCGCCCAGGTGTGATATAATATACAAGTATATGGCTAAATTTCTAGAAGGCGGGCGGAGCGGTTCGGCAATCAGCGACATTTTGCACTTGGTGCTTAACGTCGGCTTTGCCTTTGTCGCCATCGGCCTCGTCGTCCTCACTGGCGTGCCGTGGCCTTCGCTTTTGCTTATCGCCGCCTACAAGTGGCGCCCCTTCTTTGTCCGCCCTTACTTCTGGTGGCTCAGCATCCGCGCCAACCTGGTGGACATC
>WRKS01000057.1 GCA_009778015.1 Candidatus Saccharimonadota bacterium | reverse complement strand
AACCAGCCAAAGACGTTAAGCGAGCCGCCGTCGGTGATGGTATACCAAAGGGTGGCCAGCATAGATGGCAACTGGCTGATAATACCGGCAAAAATAATCATGGAAATACCGTTGCCGATACCTTGCTCGGTAATGAGCTCGCCAATCCACATAATAATGACAGAGCCGGCGACAATCGCGAGAATAGCGGTCGCCCAGTTGGCGAGGCCGATAGAGGACATGTCGGTAATGTTGGCGGAGAGGACGCCCTGCTGGACCACAAAGAGGGTAGCGACAGCTTGGATAATGGCGAAGGGGACGGTTAGGATACGGGTCCATTGGTTGATTTTGCGGCGGCCGGCCTCGCCGTCTTGGCGGAGTTCTTCAAACCTTGGGATCGCCTTGGTAAAGAGTTGGACGATAATAGAGGCAGAAATGTAAGGGCCGATACCGACCAGCAGAATAGACATATTGGCGAGGGCGCCGCCGGAGATGAGGCCGAGGAAATTGCCGAGGTCGGAGGCTCCAAGCTGGTTTTCAATCGCTTGGCGCATGGTCATAGGGTCGGCGAAAGGGATGGGGACTTGGGCGATCATACGGAAGGCGGCGATGGCAAGCAGCACCAGACCGATGTGCTTAAGCATCGTCTTATTGCGAAAAGCCAGCTTTAATACCTTGAAGTCCATACTCTTATATATAACACAAAAAATCGCCCCTTACAAGAGCGACTTTTTGCTAACAATTTACCCAGCCAACTTTTGATACTTAAGCAAGTTCAACGGTAGCGCCGGCTTCTTCAAGAGCTTTCTTGAGAGTTTCCGCTTCGTCTTTCTTGACGTTTTCTTTAACAGTTGCCGGCGCGCCGTCAACCATTGCTTTTGCCTCACCAAGACCGAGGCCTGTTGCTTCTTTCACAGCCTTGATGACTGCGATTTTTTGCGCACCCGCGTCTTTTAGAACGACGTTAAATTCTGACTTCTCGTCCGCTGCTGCCGCGCCGCCTTCGGCTGGGGCTGCCGCTACTGCTACAGCCGCTGCTGCAGCCGGTTCAATACCGTATTCATCCTTAAGGATGTTTTTTAGTTCGTTTACTTCCAAGACGGTAAGTTTTACCATCTCTTCAGCGAGTTTTTTGACATCTGCCATAAAATTCTCCTTATTCTTATATATTTAGTTGGTTGCTTTTGCTGAATTTGCTTCTACGCCGTCAAGCAGGGCATGTAGATTGCCCGAAAGCGCGTTGACCGAATCGTTAACACCAGACAAGAGCTGGCTGATAACTTGGCCAATAAGCGCGTTTTTGCTTGGGAGCTTGGCAAGAGCGATGACTTCGCCCTCGGCTAGCACTTTGCCGTCGCCGCTGATACCGCCGCGCATTTTTAGCGTGGCGCCAGTACGCGCGAATTTGTCAAGCACGCTGGCCGGCAAAACCTCGTCGGCGTCGGAAAACGCGTAGAGGAGTTGACCGGTTAGGTCGGGGTTGGACTCTTTGTAAGTGTCCATCTCGCCCAAAGCAACCCGCACAAGGCGGTTTTTGGCGACCGAGATTTTGACGCCCTCGGCGCGCGCGGCTTTGCGCAATTCTTGCAAATCCTTAACGCTCATGCCGTCATAGGCCGCAAAAACGGTCATTTTGGCATTTGAGAGCGCGTCTTTAAGCTCAGCAACCAATTCTGTTTTCTTATCACGACTAATCGCCATAATAGTTCCTTTCTTGGTTATGTTGGCCGGGTTGTTAAATAACAATTGCCAATCAAAGATGGTCTAAAAATAGACGTTTGACCTCGGTGGCGGATTAAGCGACCTCTGTTTAACAGAGAGGGCGCGGCCACTGTCTTTGGCAACTCTCTAAGAGTATATCATAGTTTTTGGCAAAATGCAAATCGCCCCGGCGGTTGGGCTGGGGCGACCACGCCGAGTTGCGGACAAAAGCTAATTAACCGAGTTTTCTAGCTTGATGCCGGCGCCCATGGTGGTAGAGATGGTGATGTTTTTGACAAACACACCCTTGATGCTGGCTGGTTTTTGGCTCTTGAGGCTGTCTAAGAACGCGTTGTAGTTATCGTTTAACTTGTCGGCGCCGAAGCTGACTTTGCCAATCGCCAAGTGGACGATTGACTGCTTGTCAACGCGATACTCTGAACGGCCGGCCTTGGTTTCTTTAATCGCCTTCATGACGTCGCCTGAAACGGTGCCGCTCTTTGGGTTTGGCATAAGACCTTTGGGGCCCAAGGTGCGGGCGAATTTAGAGAGTTTTGGCATGCCGGCAGGGTTGGTGACGAGGACGTCAAAATTGATATTACCCTTGGTCAAGTTGGCGGTGATTTCGCTTTCGCCGGCGATATCGGCGCCCGCCGCGATGGCGTCTTTGGCTTGGTCGTCAGGGACAAAAGCCGCGACAACAATCTTGCGGCCGGTGCCATGAGGCAGGCTGACGGTGGCGCGGATGTTTTGGTCGGCTTGGCGCGGGTCAACGGCCAGGTTGGCGTGGACCTCAACGCTGGCGTCAAATTTGACGTAGGAGCTCTTAATCGCGAGCTCAAACGCCTCTTTGGGCGCGTAGGTTTTAGTTAGGTCTAGGCCTTTAACCGCGTTTTGGTAATTTTTGCCGCGGCGCTCAATTTTTGGTCGGGCGATGGGCTTGGCGCCGGCCGGCTTGCTCTCGGCGGACTCTTCAGCTTGGCGCTTTTCGGCGATTTTGGCTTTGCGCTCGGCCTCGGCTTCGGTTTCTTCAATTACCTTTTTGCTCCGCTTGCCAGATTTGGCAAACTTTTCTTCTGCTGCCTCTGTTGTAGACTCTGTTACTGTTGGGGTCTCTGCTGTAGATTCTTCTACGGTTGGGGTTTCTGCTGTAGATTCTCCCACCGTTGAGGTCTCGGTTGCAGGCTCTTCTACTGCTGGAACTGCGGTTGCAACTTCTTCTGTAGCTGGTGCGATAGTTTCTTCGCTCATTTTATCCTTTCGTGGTGCGAACGCCTTTCGGCTCCCACATTTAATATTATTACGGCTAGCGCCGAGTCGGGTTGCGCCCGATTGAATGTAGTATAGCATATAATTAGCATTATTACAAGCGGCCATAATTGACGAACTGCGGCAGTATGCTATATATTATATATGTGGGTCCGAGACCTTAAAATACGAAGAAGGAGTGATTATTTATGGCAGCTGGCTTCGGAAGAAGTCTAGGGGTTACACTTTTACCTATGACAAACAGTATGCGCGAGTTTGTTCTAAAGGGCGTCCGAGAGCAAGCGCACAATACGACACTGAGATTTACAGAAGAGGATGTAGGAAGGGTAGTCGTTTCGCGTTTCGCACAGTCCGAAATCCTCGTTAATATAGAGGACGAACTAAATGGACGAGACGTGATTATCTTCTTTTCTTACGAACCGCCGATTAACGAGCGGATTACAGAGCTGAGGTTTGCTATGCAGGTCGCCAAGCGGGCCGGCGCCGACCGTATCACGGTTATAGCCGGTTACGCGCCATACAGCCGCGGCGAAAAGCAAGACCAATATCACAGCAGTATCGCGTTTAAGGATTTTGCCGATAGTCTTAACCTCTATAACGCCTGCTTTATCACTTGCGAGATACATTCGCCGATTGCGATGGGCTTTTTTGACGAACCGTCGCGCGAATTGTCGCTAAGGGATATTCTGATGGCCGAAGTGAGGATGGGATCTGAGGTGGCCGTGGTCGTGTCAACCGATGTGGGCGGTGTCAAGGATGTTCGCAAATGGTCCGAAGCGCTGTATATTGACAAAAACCGCTATTTGGCAAAGGCCGTGGTGGACAAAATGCGGACCGGTAACGACGACTCGTCAATGGCGGAGCAGTGCTTTGGCGCAGATGTAAACGGCAAAAACGTGCTAGTGGTTGACGACGAGGCGATGACACTAGGCACCCTGGTGTCCGCCGCTAAAGTCTTGCAGAAGGCCGGGGCGAAAAGCATTAGGGCCGCCGCCTACCATGGTGTTTTGGTTGGTTCCGCGATTCAGCGCTTGCTTGATTCGCCTATTCAAGAGTTGATTGTCACTAATACGGTTTATGTGCCGCAAGATAAGCTTGACCAGGCCAAAGGGAAGCTGCGGGCCATCCCGATTGAGCGGTTCTTGGTTGAAGCTGCGCGCCGCTGGCACGTCGGCGAGTCGCTCCGGAGCATGATTGAATATGCCAAGTAAGGCTAGCGGTCGTCTTTGTATTGTTTTGCCTCCGGTTTTGGACCGGGGGCAGACTTTTTGGCGGTTTGACCATAGTTTGGTTATATTGTTGCAAAAAAGCCTTGCAATAGGTAAAAATATGTGCTATACTCGTTGCAGAGACCTAAGTTTGAGGAGTCAAACCGCTAGGTTCAATTTGAGTTCGCGGTGTTCACGCGATGGCAGTTAGAATTAAGTATCGGTGTCTGATTTGCGGCTCATTTTTTAGCAATCTTTACAATTTAGATTAGAAATTAAGACGGAGGCCATGATTATTAGTTTTGGCCACGTCAATGCATATGAAAAGATACAAAAGCGCATTAATAGTGGATGCCTTGATGTGTATTACCGATGAAGGACGTAGTAGTCTGCGATAAGCTTTGGGGAGCCGACAACGGGCTTT
>WRKS01000056.1 GCA_009778015.1 Candidatus Saccharimonadota bacterium | reverse complement strand
GAAAGAACGTCCGAACCGACCCTGAGGCCGGGGATGTAAATATCTAGCTCGCGCTTGGGTTTGCTACAAAAGATATAATTTTCTTGGGCAACACTCCCCTGCTCTAGCAGGGCTTGACGGAGGTAAAACGCTATTGCCTTTTCGGGGAACGAGACCTTGCTTTGGGCGAGGCAAACCGGACAGAGCCCAGAGGCGGCTTGGCCGGCGATACTCCGTTGCCAGGTGTGGCCGCAGCGCTTGTCGCGCCACCAAACGACCTTGCGAGAGCGACCGGCGAAATCGGTCGGCTTAAGGTCGCCGTTTTTGCTAAAATCCCAAAATTTGATGGTGGGGCGAGAGTGGGTCTTAAGATCGTTCTTGCCTACTACAACAGCGCGGCCGGCACAACTGGGGCAACCGTGGCCGTTTTTGCGAGAGCCGATGACCGCCTCCCAGCTAAACTTGCACTTAGCGCAACGCCAAAAGGCCTTTTGACTGATACCGGCGGTAATCGCGGTCGGGTCAAGGGTGTTTTTGGCGTAATCCCACTCGGTGAGCAGCTCGGGATGAGTGGTCGCTAGATCATTAAACCCGGCCAGCACTTTGCGGTTGGCACAAACCGGGCAACCCGAGCCGGCGTTACGCTTGAAAACATCTTGCTGCCACTCGTGGCCTCGGGCGCAGACCCACCAGATGCGTTTATTACTGCCAAGCTTGACGTGCGCGGGCGTTAGGCTGCCGTTTTTGACGGGGTGCCACTCACGCGCAAGCGAAGGGTTAAGGGTGCTAAGGTAAGCACGGCTGCTCTTTCCCTTGGGGCTAGATACGGGTATAGACGACGGTTTCAAATGCCAACCCCTTATGTTCGCCGTCCGCGACGGTCCCCTGCCCTAGCACGGTGCGTTGGTAGTCGTTGGGGTTGAAAGCGGGGAAAAAGACGTCGGCGTCCGGGTCGCTGGTCTTGATTTCACAGAGGTAGAGGTGGGTCGCATAAGGCAAGGTTTGGGCGTAAACACCGGCGCCGCCGATGACGACCAATTCGTCGCTCTGCCCTGCCCCGCTGTCATCGGCTTTGTATTGGTCTATAATTTTGGGCAGATCGGTAACAACGAAGGTGTGCTCTTTGCCCCAGTCGGAAGTGCGCTGGGCGGCGGCATCAAAATCAAACTCGTTGAGGACATAAAGGGTGGATTTACCGGGAAAGGTCGGCATGCTGTCGTAGGTTTTTTTGCCAACCAGCAGTTTTTTGCCGCGGGTTTGAGACAAATAAAAGTCCAAGTCCTCTTGGAAGCTCCAGATGACATGGCCTTTTTTGCCGAGCTCCAGATTTTGCCCGACGGCTGCGACAAGACTAATCATGCGTCCTCCTTTGACTTTGGTTTTGATTTGCCGGGTGCGGTGTTGTGTATCTTGGTAGGGGTAGTGTGAGGTATTTTGATAGGTGTAGTGCGGGAGGCTTTGCCGGGTGTGGTGTGGGCTAGCAGCTCTTCGGCGTAAGCGATGAGGTCGCCGGAGATATTGGAGCTGCAGGCGTGGTGGAGCTGTTTGAGCTCGGGGATGGTGAGCCATTCGGCTTGGCTGGAGTAGAGCTTTTCGTCGCGGTCAAAGCCCTCGGTGGAGATTTTGCCCCCGGTGATTTTGACAGCGTAAAAAATCAACAAGGATTGGTAGTCCTTGTTGTAGCGGTCGTGGTGGAAGAAGCTGGAATAGACGTTTAAGAGGTGAAGCGGTTGGCAATCAAGGCCGGTCTCCTCTTTGAATTCGCGGACGAGGGCGTCCAGGTGGGTCTCGCCGGGCTCAAGCGTGCCGCCGGGGTAATCGTAGCCGCCGAACTGGGGGACGATCAGGACGCGACCCGGGCCCTTCCCGATCTTTTGGACCGCGATACCGTAAACGTGAGCGCGCAATTTGAGATCCGCCGCCTGGGCGGTAAAAGCATTTCCGAAAACATCAAACGTTGTAACTTCCATAATACTTCCATATTTGTTTGTTTATATAATTGTGCTACTTCTTGGGCGTGGTACACCCGGACGGATTCGAACCGCCGACCCTCTGTTCCGAAGACAGATGCTCTAATCCGCTGAGCTACGGGTGCCTAGAGATATGGTATCACAAAATGGCGGTTTTAGCAATCGGCTTTTGGTTTAGAGCCGGCCGCGATAGATGCGGCCGTTTTGGAGAGGTTGGCCGAGGAGCTCGGGGACGGTGACGAAGGTGTAGCCGGCGCGTTTCAAGGCCGGGATGAGGAGTTCTACGGCGGCGATGGTGGTCGGATAGATGTCGTGGAAGAGGACGATACTGCCGCTTTTGGCGTTCTTGGCGACGATGTTATAGATGGTGTTGGTGTTTTTGTTTTGCCAGTCGCGGGTGTCAATGGACCACAAAATCAGGGGTAGATTGGCGGTGTTTTGGAGGGTGCGCGAGACCGAACCATAAGGCGGGCGCAGGAGTGTGGGCGGGGTGCCGGTGGCGGCCTCTATGGCGTTGGCGGTGCGCGCTAGGTCGCTGACGATGCTGCTGCTGGACATGCGGGACAGGTCGCCGTGTCTCCAAGAGTGCGAGCCGATAACGTGCCCGTCTGCCGCCATGCGGGCGAGGATTGCCGGGTTCCGGGCGGCCTGGTTGCCGATGACAAAGAAGGTTGCGGGGACATTTTCGCGGGCGAGGATGTTGAGCAGGCGTGGTGTGGTGACGGAGCTGGGGCCGTCGTCAAAGGTGAAGGCGATGTATTTGTGGGTGCCGTCGTCGGTTGGCAGTGGCGCCCAGAATTGGCCGCCTCCCCCGCTCTGGCCGCCGGGATTGCTGGGGTCGCTGGGGTCTTTGGGGTTGTCGGTTGCGGCGCTTCCCTCCTCTAGCGCGTTGTCGGTCTCGGGTGGTCGGGGTTCGTCGGTGCGGTTGGTGTCGGGTACTTGGACCTCTAGGCCGCTGGGGTCGCTGTCGGTGGAATCGGCGATTTGGTAGTCGGTGAGGCCTCCCCTGACGAAGATGAGGCTAAGCCAGACGCCGAACATCAGGATAACGCTGAGGCTGGCGACGGTAAAACGGCTCCGTTCTATGCGGTAGCCGTTGAAATCGTGGTGGTCGGGTGGCGGGAGGCAGGCGGCCGCTTGGACGCCGTGTTTTTGGGCGCATTTGGCCTCTGTTAGCAGCTGTGGGTTGGTGGCGATGGCGTCATCAAAAATCCGCCCCCGGGCAAGGGATTTTTTGCGGTTGCCTGAGGCTTCGCGAGTGCCGCATTCTGAATTGCCGTCAAGGCACAACTCCCCTGTTTTTTTGCTGTATGGCTTGAGGTTGAAGCTTGACTTTTCTTCCATTTTGTTGTATATTTGTTTTTGGGCTGTTTGTTTTAGATACCCACCCCAGTATATCATACTTATGCTAAAAAGTCAAGACGAAAGTTAATTTTTTAGATGTGTCTTTCTGGCTTTGCTAAAGTAAAGGCAAGAGGGAAGTTAGTTGGGGGAAACTTAGGTAAGCCTGCCCACTTGCCGGTCTACTTGCTGGCCCACTTGAAATTATAGAAAATTGTGGTAGAATAAGGGCATCTAAATCTGTGGTTAATAGGAGGTGAGGGAATGCCAACAGGTTGGGGAAACTTAAGCGAACACGCAGAACTCGTAAAAAATGCGGTTGAGGCGACCGTTGACGCGCACCCGGAATGGATAGCCGAAGGGGTCAAGGAAGACCAAGAAGGGGGCAAACGCCTCCGAAACGCGGACGAAATTCGGGAAGACTTGATAATCGGAGCGCTGATTTTGGTGATGCGCGGCGAACGTGGCGAAGACGGCGGCTTGCTCGGGGTTACCAGGCAAGGTGATTGGCGCCAGAAAGTAAGCGTTTTGACGAGTGATGAAATCCAGGCCGCTATAAATGAGTTGAGGCGCAGCAATCACAGGGCGGCAAGACGGGCCGATCTCTTTATAACGGCGGAACGCCAGAGAGAGAAAGGCGACAATGCGGCGGCCGAGTCGCAAAAAGTGCCGCTGGGTGCCGAGGGTGCTGGGCCGGACGAGTGAGAGGCCGAGTTCGCTAAACCAAGAAAGGGGAGACCGACCATGTGATTTGTGGTCGGTTTTTCATGGCGTTTTTTGCGAAAAAGTGTGGCGTGAGCGTGATTTTGGTTGGGTTTGGGTGGGATTTTGTCTGTTTTTTATACAACTTTTAGAAGATTATTTCAAGAGGGCAAAAAACCGTGCTCAATCTGTTAAGCACGTATATACATCCAACTACCCCTATTGACATACTAGGGTTATTATGGCATTGCAGTTGCCTCCGTTAATGTATCCTCCCACCGGACCCATTTAACTAGTTCCTATATTAGCATGAGCGGGAATGCGTTGTCAAGGACTTTTTGAGTTTTTGGCGAAATTTTTTGGATTTTGGGCGCGAAGGTAGAATCATATAAGGGGTGCGGCGGCGGGTTTGACTTTTTTGCGTTGTATGGTGTAGTATGGAGAGGCTTACGGCAGGGTGGAGCGGTGGTTAGCGGAGCGAGGTTTGGCAATGGCGGTGAGGCTGAGTGCGGTTGTCCGACGTAGGGTGAGGCGGAGTTTGGTGTTGATTATTGCGCGAAGCGCGCCGCGCGATTTTTTTGTGGGAGCGCGTGTGGGGGCGCAAGGCATTAACAGGGGTCGGCGGGGTTATTGACTTTTGTCTTGATATATTGTGTAGTATGGAAAAAGTGCACATTTTTTATACAGTGTAAGCTCGGGGGTGCCGCGGATGGAGAACAGAGGGGCGCTCGTGTGGACTGAGGATTAAAATTATGATACACTAGTGGTAGATACGAGGGCAAAACTATGAGATTTGATAAAATTTACGAACCGGGCGCAACAGAGGCGAATATTTACGCGTTATGGGAGGCGAGCGGGGTTTTCAGGTCAGGCGGTCGGGCGCATGAGCACGAGATA
>WRKS01000055.1 GCA_009778015.1 Candidatus Saccharimonadota bacterium | reverse complement strand
AGCATAGGTATTATCCACGCCGAGTTGGGCCAACTCGGCGTGGATAATACTAGCGCAATTCGGAGTGGTGGTCTAGAGGACAACCCTTTATTCTTTGGCTCCTCTACATCGGAAATAATATCGCTTGCCGGGGCTACTGGCAACTGGAACGGGGACTGGAATAATTCGGTTTATGCTGCCCAATCTTGGTTTAAGTTAGGTGGGCTATCGGACGAAGCGTCTAGTGCAGGAGTATTTACATTCTGGCGTGACCCGGGCGGCGGAACTCAATATATTTTCGCCAACTCCCACCGCACCATACTATTAGGCTACTAAATGTATGTGGGGGTGAGGTTTAGTTGCCAGTCAGTAAATAGATAAATGCGCCGGCCACCGCGCCAAAGACAGCGATTAGGATACCCAGCAGGACGATTAAAGCCGTAGATGTCTTCTTTTTCGGGGCGTCCATAGGCTTGGTGCCTTCTTCGGAGTATTTGCGGGCTTTTTTCGCTGGGACTCGCTCCTCGGTCAAGATGCGAGCCTTAGATTTCTCCTTTTCCTTCTCCTGTTCTCGGCTTTGCTTTTCTTTCTCTTTGAGCTCTTTTTTATCCGCGACCAGGTCGTCCTCAATCTTCTGGCTGGCTAGCTCGCGCTCGGATTTTGTGGCACTTTCGTCCTTATGCGAAACACGCTCTGGCACATCGCCCGAAAGCGGGGTTTTTTCTACCTTGATGTTCGGCAAAAACGGCACCAACTCATGTTTTGCACCCAAAAAATCTTCCGCCGCGTCTTGATTAGAGACGCGCTCTATATCCGCTTGGATATCGGTAGTCTCGGCATAAGCAACCAGGTCCTCTACATTGAGCTCTTGCGGGAGGTTCTCGCCGATTGTCGTGTCGCCGGTTTCTAGCTCTTGATCAATCAGCTCGGCCAAGTTAACAACCGGCTTTTCTTGCTTCTCTATCTTTTTGGTAACGACTTTTTTAACCTTGCGGACAGTGGATTTGGTGGATGATTTGCGCACCGCAGCCGGCTTTTTAATCGCCCCGCCTTGGATAACATCAATATACTTAGGTGTTTTCAGCGCCGCCGCTGCCGAAGATTTAGAACTCGTCCGTTTTTGCGAAATCACTTGGTCTAACGCGTCAAAATCAATCTCCATAAACTATTACCTCAACAACTCCATTTTGTCTAGTATATCACGGAAAGAATAAACATTCAAGGAGGCGCCGCCGACCAAGAAGCCGTCCGCCTTGGCAGTACGTGCGTAAGAGGTGACGTTATCGGAATCAACACTGCCGCCATAGAGCACCTGAACTTTTTTGGCGCCAGCACCAAACATCACTTTAACCTCGTCGCGGATAACCTCTAGCATTTTTGCGGCGTCGGAAGGTTTGCATAACTTGCTGCCGCCCATGGTAGATATAGACCAAACCGGTTCGTAGGCAATGATTACCTCGCCCAATCGGTTGCTGGCGACACCGGCCAACCCGGCCGCCACTTGGGCACGGACCACCAACTCGGCTTGTTTGCGCTCGCGTTCTAGGGCGGTTTCGCCAACACACAATATAGGGCGGATTTTGGTAGAAAGGGCCGCCGCGACTTTTTGCGCGGTTTCTTTTTCGGTTTCGCGGTAATAAATGCGGCGCTCAGAGTGCCCAACTAGGGCATATTCTACCAAACCGATGATTTGCTCAATCCCGGTCTCGCCAGTGCGCGCGCCATTGGGGTGAAAATCAAAGTTCTGCGCCGCGACCTTGACTTTGGTGGTCTCGTCCGCCTTGGCCGCCTCCGCCATCATGGCCAGCGTAATCTGCGGTGCGGCGATAATAATCTCTATATCCTTGGACTCAAGCTTGCTGAACTTTTTGAAGTTCCTTACCGCCTCAGTAGTCGTGAAGTTCATCTTCCAATTTGCAACCAACAACATACACCTATTATACGCCCTCAGACCCGACGTTGCAAGACTTTTCCATTAGCCGGTTTCGCCCAAACCATGATATACTAAATATATGTCTGGTTTGATATTTTTGATTGCTGGTGCACTCTTAATCTGTTTTGCGTTGCCTTGGTTTGAGTTTAAACGGCTACAAAAGAGCGAGCGGCTCTCTAACCAGCTGGATAAATTGTGGACAATCTCTGATGACGCGCTTAAAGCCAAAAAGACCACCAAGGCCGAAAAGGCCTTACTCACAATCCTCAAGTTTGACGAGCGCAACGCCGCAGCCTACAACCGCTTGGGCATCTTATACGCTAAAAACAAGCAGTTTAACGAGGCTTTACAGTGTTTTGAGATTGCCGAGAGCCTTGACTATTCTGTTAATACATTGCATAACATTGGCCTGGTTTATCTAGAGGTCGGCGACTTTGCCAAAGGCGCGATTGCACTGCGGCAAGCGCTCAAGATTGAAGAAACGGCGCCTCGCCTGATGATGCTGGCCAAGGCTGAAGAAAAGATGGAAAACGACAAAAATGTCGCCGAAATCTACGAGCGGGTCTGGGAAATCTCCAAAAAGCCGGATGTGCTACCTAAGCTACTCGCGGTTTACGAACGGCTAGACGATATGGATGCCAAACGGCGGGTCATGGGGCGAATCCGCACCGCCGAAAAAGCAGCCCTAGAAGCCAGAAAGAATAAGCCAGTAGTCGGCAAGCCCACAGCCAAGAAGTCCGTCATTGGCAGGTCGTTAGCTAAAAAACCCGCCACCAAGATTAAGTCAAAATAAACGCTTGGCCACAAGATAGATTTTACGCAAAAAGTATGCTATAATAGCGTTACGCTGGGATTGCCGAGTGGTTAAAGGCGACAGACTGTAAATCTGTTCTCTCACGAGTTCGGGGGTTCAAATCCCTCTCCCAGCACCAAATTTAACACAAGATACCTAAACCTCACCCCCCACATACATTTAGTAGCCTAATAGTATGGTGCGGTGGGAGATGTCGTTGCGAGCAGCGCCCGGTTGTTCGGCAAAAGCGAATAACCCTACCCCACCTTGGTCCGAGCGGCCACCTCTGAAGAACCACTGCATAGCCGTACTGCTGTTACCAGCATAATCATTGTTCCAGCCACCATAAGCTATGGGAGCACTAATAGTTTCTGCTGTATCGGAGCCGAAGAACAACGAGTTATTGGCAAGACGACCGGACCTAGCACTATTATTGACGAGACTATCCACGCCGAGTTTGCCAACTCGGCGTGGATAGTCTTGAAGCAGTCGTCCATGGTAGACTCTCTAACAACTCTCTATTCTTTGGGAACGCCCAATCAGAAATAGTTAGTGCCGCAAATCTCCAAGGCGGGTGGAACGGGGATTATTCTTATACGGTTTTCTCAACTTATCCGTGGAACATGCAGGGCAGTAGTGCTGACGATGGTGGAGGCCCTCAAGCTGGAGCTTTTGCATTTGCTCGCTGGACTGGCGCCGTCTATAATATCGTCTCCCACCGCACCATACTATTAGGCTACTAAATGTATGTGGGGGGTCTGTGTTAACGTTTTTGATTTTTCTGCTTGTTCTGGTTCTGCTCCACTAATTTATATGTTCCGAAACCAGCGCCGCCCAACACGGCCACACCTACTACAGTGCTCGCTATATCGTCACCGCCTTTGGCTTTAGGTTGATATTCGGTATACTCGGGCTCGGTGTTTTCCTCAGTAGGCTCTTCTGTTTGCGGGCCGTCATTGTTTACGCTATTCCCGATGTCCGAGTTGCTATTCTGCTGGTTATTGTTATTCGTTGCGCTGCTGGGATTTTGCACACTGCTAGAACCGCCGCTCTGTGTATTGCTATTCTGCTGATTATTACTACCACTTGTTGAGCTATTAAAGTTCGGTTTGTCACTAGAACCGCCGCCCTGCGTATTGGTATTCTGCTGATTGTTACTGCCGCCTGTTGAATTATTAGAGCTTCCGCTCTGTGTATTGCCGCTAGGGCTTGAAGCGTTGTTTTGTGATGGAGGACAAGGGTCGCTATACCCTAGAACATCGCCGCTCGCATTCCAGCGACCATTTCCAGTTGGTACTGCTACATGCCAATGGTTGTCCTTAGAGTGATGGCCATAGAAAACGCCGTTTGACGCGCACTGTTTGACGCTCGCCATTTTTAATGCGCCGGGCGAAGCGAAAGCTGACGCTGAGGTTAGCGCAAGCAAACAAGCCATGGCTGCACCGAGAACGACTTTTTTCATAAGAACATTATATCATTACCCTACCCCCCCCACATACATTTAGTAGCCTAATAGTATGGTGCGGTGGCCACCAGGATGAATCGCGGTAAAATCAGCGCCAGAAAGATATCCTGTCGCGAATACCCCTGAAGCGGTGCCGGAGACTTCGTTAGCGCGACCACCCAAAACAAACCAAGGGCCAGTTGGAATGACGGTGGACGTAGCGTTACCATTCCAGCTGCTATTGTTATTATTGGCACTGATCGTTTCGGATGTAGCAGAACCGAAGAACGCAGGTCTGCTGACTAAATTCCCCATTCTAATTTGAAAACCTGAAGGCGTGCCCACGCCGAGTTGGCCAACTCGGCGTGAATAATAACCTGGCTATAGCTTGGGGCGGTCTTGCTGCTAGGTCTCAGTTCTTTGGCTCTGCAACTGCGGAAACGACAAGTGTCGCGCTTGATAATACCCGAGGTAGCTGGAGCGGAGACTGGTCTCGTTCTGTCTCTTCGGAACTTTCATGGTTCCGTTACGGTGGACGTCCAGTAGATACAACTGGTAACGGCGTCTTTGCATACTTTAGTAACTCGGGCGCCTTGCTTGAGACTATCTCCCACCGCACCATACTATTAGGCTACTAAATGTATGTGGGGGGCTATAACTTAGTCCGTAAAATGTGCGGTCATTACACCAAGTTCGTCCTGATTATGTGATATAATAAATAAAATAAGGGGAAATGTGGACAGACAAGCACAAACCTACGCGCCAAAAGCTTAAAAGTCTATGGCGA
>WRKS01000054.1 GCA_009778015.1 Candidatus Saccharimonadota bacterium | reverse complement strand
ATTTGTCTTGCAACCCGGAGACGCAAGCGAGAGATGTTAAAATGCTGGTTGACCGGGGATATAAAATTGATTTTGCCAAGTTGTTTAACTTCTTCCCGAAAACTTTGCACATAGAAAGTCTGGTTATTCTTACCAACAAATCCGAGAGAACCTGATTATTCTGAATAACAAGCCCGAGAAGGCTTGACAGTCTTATCTTATACGATATAATATATATGTGTTACAAAAAACAAAAATAAGATTTAGCAAAATTTCGCGGCGTTATCGGGCAGCTTTTGCTTTGGTGTTGTTTTTGGTGGCAGGGGCGGCGGGCGCGTTTTTGCTGGCGCACGAGCGGCAGTATGCTGATGCGACCACGCTAACTGGCAGCATGTTTAGGCCCGGCAATATTATCTCCGACAATATGTTTTATGCGCCGAACACAATGACGGCGGTGGATATCCAGCGGTTTTTGGAGGCGCGGGCGCCGAGTTGCGTGCAGCAGCCGGATGGGCCGCCATGCATCAAGGATTTTCGCGGCGATATACCGGCGCGGCCGGCGGACGCCTATTGCAACGGCATGGCGGCAGCGACGAATCAAAGCGCGGCGGAGATGATTTTTCGCGTGGCGCAGAGTTGCGGCATTAATCCGCAAGTGATTTTGGTAACTCTGCAAAAAGAGCAAGGAATGATTACGACGACTCGCCCAACCAACTGGATGTATCGGGCGGCGATGGGCTTTGCGTGCCCGGATGACGCGCCGTGCAACGACGCGTTTGGCGGGTTCTTTATGCAAGTATATATGGGCTCGCGGCAGTTTAAAGTTTACCGGCAACGGCCGGATTTGTTCCAGAACCGTTATCAGGCAGGGCAGCACCATGATATTTTGTATAATCCAAATCGTAATTGCGGCACTCAGCGAGTGTTGGTGGAGAATCAGGCGACGCAAGGGCTTTATATTTATACACCATATGTGCCGAACGCGGCGGCGCTGGCCAACTTGAACGGCACGGGCGATAGTTGCTCGGCCTATGGCAACCGCAACTTTTGGCGGACTTTTTGGCAGTGGTTTGGTAATCCGCATGGGGCAGTCCAAAGTGCGGTCAAGCCGGTGCCGGATTTGCCGGAGGGGATAGAGATTGGTTTGTCGGTCGCTTCGCTCTTTGAGTTAGATTTGCCAGCACAACAGCTGAGCCGAGTTGGAGCGGGGGCGGATTTGGCGAAGTTGAGGGAAGACATCACGGTGAGCGATAATGTGACCATACGGATAACCAAGGACGGCGAGGTGGCGACTACCGTTTCTACCGGCGCGTTGTTGGAGTTTAGCACGGTGGATGAGGCCGGGGAGATAGTAGAGATTGCGAGCTGGACAATTAGTGTTTTGGGCGATGTAAACGGCGACGGCCGGGTAGATATCGCGGATTTGGTCGCGATGAGAATGCATTTGGCCGGCAATCGGCTGCTAATTGGCGAGTTTTTGACGGCGGCGGATATTTTGCCGGAGAACCGCGAGGTGGATATTACTGATATAATAAGAATGCGGCAGTTTTTGGCCGGGTCAATACAGGGCTTAAGATGAGAGGAGTAAAATAATGTTTACAGCTTCAATGACAGGTTCGCCGACGGTGACTTTTAGTGGCAACTTTACAACTAATGTGGTAGTTAGTTGTTCGGTGGGCCGGCCGGCCGGGTTCCAGGCGGATTTGTCGTTTGACAATACTCTGGGCGTGACGGCCGCAGGGCTAAACGGCGCCACGGTAACACAGGGCGGCCGGTTGGTGGTAGAGGCGATGGGCTCGGCCGGCAACGGCGTTAACAACGGGACGAGCGTGCTGCGCTTGACGGTGCGCAATAATGGTTTGCGCGATGGACAGACCGGCGCAGTTAGGCTGACTAATGTGCGCGGGACTTGTATCGGGCCAGAGGGAGCGGTGGGGCATAATGCGGCGAACATGATTAAAAACGCGCGGTGGCAGCAGCCGGCGCCGCGGCCGGATCCGAAACCTTGCGCCATAGAAGGCTTGGACCACCTGAAGGAGGACGACCAAGATTGCCGGGAGCCGGAGCGCGATGTCAGAGAGTTAACATCGGACGAGTTGGTGGAGGCGCTAAGGGGCGAGCTGCCAGCCGAGCGGCGAGCGCAGGTAATTGCCGAGGTCGCGCGGCGGCTGAGAGAAGGCGAGGAGCGGATTATTGTTTTGGAAAGCCAGATAGAGGGGCTGATGGAAGCGCCGGTTTTGGGCGAGCACGAGGAGCGGACCGGGCTGGCCGCTTTGATAGACAACAAGTGGGTGTTTTTGGGTTTTGGCGCGCTGATGGCGGGCTTGGTGGCGGCGGCAATCGCGATTGTATTAAGCTTGGCGAAGGACAAGGCCGAGCCTTGAGTTTGCATTATTTGCCAGCACCATGTATAATTGAAGCATGAGCATTTTTGAGAGTAAAGCGCAGGTGTTTTGGCGCAAGGTGCGTAGAGGTTTTAAGAATTTTTTTAATCGGGTGGGCGCGTGGTTGCGGCGGATGGGCGACGAGTTTCGCCAGTTGCCGAAGGGCACGCGGGCGGTAATTTACGCGGGCGGTTCGGCGCTAGCGGTGTTGCTGTTGTTTACGATTTTTGTTTGGCCGATGTTTCAGCGCCCGGTGCCAGAGCCGGAGAGCCCGCCGCGTGAGACAGTGGCGGAGTTTATTGACCGAATAGACAACCGAACGCAAGGCCAGGTGCCGCCAGAGCTGGTGCCGGATTTGATTGCCGAGATTGAGGAGGAGCGCCACCGCGTGGCGAACGACGAAGAGTTGGCGCGGCTCTATATCTTGAAGTTTAAGGTATTCTTTAACGCGCGGCAATTTGTGGACGCGGCGTTGATTGGCGCCGAGGTGGCGGATATGGATATTTTGGTCGGCGAGCAGCGGTTTGAGATTTATTCTGGCTTGGTGTTTGCTTACGAGCAGCTGGGCGATGCGGCGCAGAGGCGGCATTTTGCAGAATTGGCGTTGGCTGAATTTGACAACGGCACGATTGAGGACTTTGGGTCGCGCCAGTATTATGCCGCGATTGTAGCCGGTATATTCTAAGCTCGTTAAATTAAGCTCGTTAGATTTTTAGGTTCGTTACATCTTGCTTATGCTTGCGTTTTAGGCGGTTTTGTGCTAGAGTAATACAAATAGGACCTTAAAAAGCAGTTGTTAGCAACAAGGCTTTGTTACTAGTTGCCAACGGCAAGTGAGCAGGATTTGCTGTTTGCGTTTTAAGGCCAAACCAAATAGGAGGATGATAAGTATGAAAAAACTAATCACACTGCTGGTGGTTTGTATGATGGCCTTGCCGTTTGCGGCCTGCAAGGACGAAGCCGAAGGTGCCAGCCAACCAACCACCACCAACCACCCCGCCGTCTCCAGCACGGCCAGCCCGACCCCACCGGCCAGCGTGCCGGAGACCACGCGCGAACAACATGGGCTAAGCAACCAACCCTCCGCATGGGCGCAGGAAAGTATCGCCCGAGCTCTTGAACTGGGCTTAGTTACAGACGAGCTGAACAGCGCCTTTCAATCCACGGTAAGTCGCGGCGAGTTTTGCAGACTGGCGATGCGACTGATGAAGGAGCTCTACGGTTACGCCAAGCCAATCAGCGAAATCATGACGGAACGCGGACTGACGTTAGTTAGCTTTAACGACACAGACGACCCGGCGATACGAGCGGCAGCGACCCTCGGCATCACGTCCGGCACCGGCAACGGCAACTTCTCGCCAGACCAAGCGTTAACGCGCGAACAAGCGGCGACGATGCTCTGCAATGTGCTAAACGCACTGGGCGTAGAGACAGCGAACCCGGCAAGAGTGGACTGGACAGACGCCAGCGAGATTGCGGATTGGGCAAGAGAGGCCGCGGATGTGGTTTATGCAGCCAAGATAATGGGCGGCACCAGCACCGAGGCACTGGTATTTGGCCCGAAAAGCCCCTACACCCGCGAGCAGGCGATTGTGACAGTGCTGAATTTGTGGGATTATGTGGTAGAGCTGGTAGAGGAGCAAGGCGTGTCTTTGATAGACGATTTGCCGACTGGCAACAGCAACGGCAACAACAACCAAGGACAGCCGCCAGCAGACCCACCGGCTAGCACGCCGACTCCGGTACCGCCTACGCCCCCGGTTGACACCCCGACTGATACAGCGGAGCCGACTGCACCCCCGACCGATACAGCAACTCCGCCTGCGCCTCCCACCGAAACGCCGGCGCCACCACCCCCGATACCGACTGAGCCGCCGCCCGAGACAACCCCGACCCCCAGCCCGCCACCGGCAAACAGCGGCCGCCAGTTTAACATGAGCGACCCGAATGTTCAGCGGTATCCGATTTACGCCACGGCACAAAGCCCGGCGGAATTGCAAGCGGCAAGACCCAGCTGGCAGTCGGCGCAGCAGATTATCGCCCACCAAAAGAGCCCGGACAACATGATAGGCGACCAAACTTTTTACGATTGGCGGATGAGGCCGATTCAAGAATGGGTGGACAACTATCTGGCGGCAAACGGGCTAACTGTTAGAGGCCGGACAGACTACCAAAAGACGGCGATTATCAGGCACATTATAGAAGCCGGACGCCTGGAGGAGTTTATCGGTTTGTGGCAGCCCGGGTTCCAGTTTACGAGCGGCGATTGCGCGCATCGTTCTAACGCCGTGACCTTCCTGATGATAGCGTTGGACTTTGAGCTGTTTGACTCGGTTACTGGAGTGGTGAGTGTTGCGCATGGGTGGAACGCCTACTGGGACTCTACGGTCAATGCAGTTCGGTTTATTGACGCGGCGTTGGATTTTAATGTCTGGAATCTGTATGTGGATGAGCTGGCCGACAAAGGGTTTCTTTTTGACTAACAACTGTTTGAGCCTCGCGTGTTCTTGGAATATGCGGGGCTTTAACTTGCTTATGTAAAATTATAATGTATAGTATTAGTATGAGATATGTGAAGTTACGCGCG
>WRKS01000053.1 GCA_009778015.1 Candidatus Saccharimonadota bacterium | reverse complement strand
CCGGCCATCGGCTTCCCACTCGTCGCTGCCGCCACACCCGCCATTGCTACCGTCTGGTGCCTTAGGCTCGCAATCCGACGGAAATGCCCCAGACGATTTTTCGCCGCCGCCAAATCCTCCCAAGTAAAATTACGCTCCTTTTGGTAGTGGCCGGTATATGCCCACATCTTAAAATCCATATAGGTAAAATCCTTGGCAACCAAATCCGGAAAGAGAATCACGTTGCCTAAGCTTTTGCTAATCTTTTCGCCGTCTATCATCGCATGGTTGTTGTGCAGCCAAAAGCTCGCCAGCGGCTTCTTGGTCAGAGGCTCCACCTCGGCAATCTCGTTCGTGTGGTGCACCGGGATGTGCTCAATACCACCAGTATGGATACTGATACTCTCGCCCAGCTCGGCCAAAATAATACTAGCGCACTCAATATGCCAGCCCGGGTAACCCGGCCGCCCCAAATAATCCCATTGCATATCGTGTTTTTCGCCCGGCTGGACAAATTTCCAGAGTGCAAAATCGCTGACGTTCTTTTTCTCAGTATTAAAATCAACTCGCGCCCCCGCTTCTAGGCCCTTCAGGTCAAGCCTCGCAAAATCGGCATAGCGCGGAAACTTACTCGTGTCAAAGTAGATGCCGTCGCTCGTTTCGTAGGTATAGTCTGCCTCGGTTAGCCGCTCTACCAAGTTAATATCGCCATCTATATAGTCGGTCGCCCGCGCGATTTTGTCCGGTTGCAGCAAGTTCAGCTTGCCGAAGTGTTCCAAAAAATCATTCGCGAAGAAATCGGCGACCTCCCAGACTGTCCGGCCTGTCGCTCTGGCGCCCTTTTCCATCTTGTCCTCGCCCTCGTCGGCGTCGCTTGTCAGGTGCCCGACATCGGTAATGTTCATGATTCGTTTAGTCGGCATCTCTAGCACCTTAAACAGTCGCACCAGCGCATCCCAATAGACAAAGGCCAAAAAATTGCCAATATGCTGATAATTATAGACCGTCGGCCCGCAAGTATAAATTGTAACCATGTCGTCCTGCGGCTTGAAGTCCTCTACCTCGCGAGTAGCCGTATTAAAAAACCTAGGCTTTATTTTCATACCTATAATATATCATGAATCAGGCTATATTTATTAGGTCGCCCCTACTCCGTTACACCGAGCTCAATGCGCTTGAATTGCTTGACCGAGATATTTTCGCCGGTCTTGGCGATATAAGTCTTAATAAACTCCTCTACCGTCTTGCTGTCGTCCAAGATGTATTTTTGTGTATACAGCACCTTTTCTTCAAAGTGTTTCGCGATTTTGCCGTCCACAATCTTTGCCTTGATCTCTGCCGGCTTGTCGCCAACTTCCTTCTCGGCCTCTTTTTTGACCTTGTCCATCTGCGCTTTTGGCACATCGGCTAGTGTCACATAAATCGGGTTCATGCTGGCAATCTGCATTGCGATATAGTGCGCCAACTCTTTAAAGTCTGGGGTCTTGGCCACAAAATCGGTCTCGCAGTTAAGCTCTAAGATTGCGCCAATTCGGCCATCGTGGATATAAGCGTCTACCACGCCGCTGCGGGTCTCGCGGTCGCCGCGCTTCTCTGCCTTGGTTAGGCCCTTTTCGCGCATTGCCTCTAGGGCTTTGTCAAAGTTGCCGTTTGCCGCCTCTAGTGCTTGTTTGGCGTCGGTTAAGCCCACGCCCGCCAACTCTTTTAGTTTCTTGACCTCGTTAATATCTACTTTCATATCCCTCCTTTTATTTAATTAGGCTTTCTTTGCTTCTCGTTTTTTTAGACCCTCGCGGATCGCCTCTACAAAGTATTTGGTGTAGAGTTCTAGCGCCATCAACGCGTCGTCGTTGCCCGGAATCGCGTATTTAATGCCAGTTGGATCCACGTTGCTGTCCACAATCGCAAAAATCGGTAGATCCAAAATCTTTGCCTCGCGAACCGCGTTGGTATCCTCGTTGGCGCTCAGCACTACTACCGCGCCCGGCTTGCCTTGCAGCTTCTTGATGCCGCCGTAGCGCGCATTGAGGGTGTCAATCTCCTCTTGGAAGCGTTGGACCTCTAGCTTGTTGTATTTGCGGAGCAGTTCGCCGCTCTCCATTTTCTTTTCCAGATCGGTTAGTTTGCGGATCTGCTTGGTGATAGTGTCGGAGTTAGTTAGCGTGCCGCCAATCCAGCGGTCAATCACATACGGTTGCTCTACGCTGTCCGCCGCAGTTTTGACCACCTCTGATAGTTGCTTTTTGGTGCCGACAATCAAAACCGACTTGCCGCTCGCGACAATCTCAGTTAGGGCTGGCAAGGCCTCCTCAAAGGCCTCAACCGTCCGCTCCAAGTTAATAATATGCGTCTCGCCGCGCTTGCTGTGGATGTTTTTCGCCATTTTGGGGTGCCATTTTGAGGCACTATGTCCAAAGTGGGCGCCACTCTCTAATAATTCCTTGATATCTACATTAACCATGTGTTTCCTTTCCTTCGTTACGGCAAGCATCAGGAAACCGCCGTAACTGATTCCTTATATACCTATAGTCTAGCAGAAAGGCCTTGCATTTGCAATAGTTTCTTGATATAATATGTATTATGAAGAAAAATATCCACCCTGCAACATATCGCCCGGTCGTCTTTTTGGACGAAACGGCCAATTTCTCGTTTCTCGGCAAGTCAACCGCCACTACTACCGAAACTATCAAGTGGGAGGACGGCAACGAATATCCGCTAGTCAAGGTTATTATTTCTAGCGCCAGCCACCCATTCTATACCGGCGAGGAGAAAATCCTTGACACCGAGGGCCGCGTGGACCGCTTTAAGGCGCGCACTCTTAAGGCCGAGGAGCGCAAGGCAGCTTTGCAAAACAAAGCCAAAAAGGCCATGAGCGCCGCCGCCAAAAAAACCGCCTAATCCCAAAAACCCTCAAGCCCTAAAAAACCTAAGGCCCCTAGGGCCATCCGCCGCCAAGATACTCCCCGAACTAGCAATTTAAACCAGCCGACAATTAGCTTTCGGCTGGTTTTCTAATGACAGGTCTTAGAGGTGGAGCGCACATGGTCGCTCACGGCACACTTTGCGGTATGATGCTATAGGTGTCAAGTAGTATTTTGCCATTGCAATCGTATTGAGCTAAGCCCACGATTCTGGCCCCGGCGTCCCCTTTGATAGTCAGCTCAGCCCAAACTCCGCTACCGCAATACCGCCACAACAGTGTTTCGGGGACGCTTTTGATTGCTATAAACTGTTGGTAGTCATACACGAATGTGCCCGCCTCTAGTTCTATCCCGCACATTCTTGCCCAGGCGCGTATTTCCGCTTCTGTGTGCGGCACCACTGCCACGCGGTCTTGCGTTCTGCCCATATTCTCGCCTCCTTGTCATTGTATTAAGGTCCTCTTGCGCCTTAGGTCTGGCGCCCGCTTGCTCTAACCACACTATATCATATATATGCTATAATAAGAGAGATATGAAATTAGATAGAGAGAAGCTGGCGGTGGAGCGCGGCGAGATAGAGCAATTCTTAGCCAGCCCCAACGCCTACCAAGACGCCGATTTTGCCAACAAAAGCCGCCGTTTGTCCGAGATTAACGAGTTGCTAGACCTAGATAGCAACCTGCGGGCGGCCGAGAAAGCCTATAACGATGCCGCCGAGTTGCTCGGCAGCGATGATGCCGAGATGGCCAGCCTCGCCCGCGAGGATATGCAAGCCAACGAGGCTAAAATCGCTGAGCTGCAAGCCATTATCTCAGAAAAACTACTGCCGCGCGACCCGGCCGACGACAAAACCGCAATTATAGAAATCCGCGCCGGAGCCGGCGGCGACGAGGCCTCGCTCTTTGCCAGCGAGCTCTACAAAATGTATCTCCGCTTTGCCGAGCATAAAGGTCTCAAGCCGCAGCTGCTTTCCGAGAACTTAAACGACACCGGCGGCTATAAAGAGGTCATCTTTCGCGTGGATGGACCGGGCGCTTATGGCAACCTCAAGTTTGAGGGCGGCGTCCACCGCGTCCAACGCGTCCCGGTTACCGAGAGCCAAGGCCGCGTTCACACCTCCACCGTTACCGTCGCCGTCCTGCCCGAGGTAGAAGAAAAAGAATTTGCAATTAATCCGGCTGATTTGCGCATAGACATCTATCGCGCCGGCGGCCACGGCGGCCAGAGCGTCAACACGACCGATAGCGCTGTCCGTATTACTCATATCCCGACCGGCATCGTTGTCTCTATGCAAGACGAGCGTAGCCAGCTCCAAAACCGCATGCGCGCCATGACTATCTTACGCTCCCGCTTACTAGAAAAGCAGCAAGCCGAGCAACGCCAGCAAGCCTCCGACGCCCGCAAAAGCTTGATTGGTTCCGGCGATAGGAGCGAAAAAATCCGCACCTACAACTTTCCCCAAGATCGCATCACCGACCACCGCATCCACTACTCCCGCAGCAACATACCGGCCGCTATGCAAGGCGAAATTGACGACCTGGTCCACGAACTTATCCAAAATGAGTTGAAATTGAGCTCCGGAGAGGATATACTAAAACTAAACGAGGAGGAGTAAGCGTGGCGATGACAATTGGCGATTGGGTGGCAGATGCAGAACGAACTTTGGCGAGAGCCGGGGTCCTTAGCGCGCGCCTAGACGCCGAGCTGTTGCTGGCAACCGCTATTGGCCTAGAGAGCGGCAAGGCTACCGATCGCTCTCACGTCCACGCCATATTTAACCGCGACTTAGACACGGGCACGCTGGAGCTGGCCAATAATCTTTTGGAGCGCCGCGCCAACCGTGAACCACTCGCCTATATCGTAGAAAAAAAAGAGTTCTACGGCCGCGACTTTGCTGTAACCTCGGCCGTCCTCATCCCGCGCCCCGAGACCGAGACTATCATTGAGATTGTCAAGCTTTTGCCGCTTAAAAACCCGCGCATCGCCGACATCGGCACCGGTTCGGGCGCGATTGGCATTACCTTGGCGCTAGAAATCCCCGAGGCCAAAATCACGCTTGGCGACATTTCCTCCGCCGCGCTTGAGGTTACATCCTACAATATGCGCCA